>VFKJ01000433.1 GCA_009885595.1 Myxococcales bacterium
GGCACACCACCATCAGGTGAATCATGTTTCTCCTTAGATTTCGCGGCTCAGACTACCGGTTGGCAAGAGGAATGCACCCGCGCGCGGCCACGATGTATCCCCACTCTCGGCAGTCCGTCTCCCGCGCACTCTTTGCGTCCAGAGGGCCCCAGGCGCAGCAATCGCGTGGGTCCCGGACATGAGCGTGATCGTTCTTCAGGTGTTCGTGAGCCTCATGTTGGTACTCGGCTCCCTGGTCCTCTTCATCTGGACCGTTCGGAGCCGAACCCTCGACCACGCAGACCGACTCTCGCTGGCCCCTCTCGATGAAGACCACCCCCAGAAGCCCCCGAAGGACTGAGTCATGACCACCCGTATCGAGCGCGTTTCGTACGACGACGCGATTGTCCGCAAGTTCATGGTTGCCTCGGTGCTGTTTGGCGCCGTCGGCCTGCTGGTGGGCTTGTGGATCGCCCTGCAGCTCGCCTGGCCCGAGCTGAACTTCGGCATTCCCTACACCACGTTCAGCCGGCTGCGCCCGCTGCACACCAACGCCGTCATCTTCGCCTTCGTGGGCAACATGATGTTCGCCGGCGTCTATTACTCGACGCAGCGCCTGCTCAAGGCGCGCATGGCCAACGACGCCCTCTCGGCGGTCCACTTCTGGGGCTGGCAGCTGATCATCGTGGCCGCGGCCATCACCCTGCCGCTGGGCATCACCACCTCGAAGGAATACGCCGAGCTCGAGTGGCCCATCGACATCGCCATCGCGCTCATCTGGGTGGTGTTCGCGATCAACTTCTTCTGGACGCTCGCCAGGCGCAACGAGAAGCACCTCTACGTCGCCATCTGGTTCTACATCGCCACCATCGTGACGGTGGCGGTGCTGCACATCGTCAACTCGTTCGCGCTGCCGCTCTCCGCGCTCAAGAGCTACTCCGTCTTCTCCGGCGTGCAGGATGCGCTGGTGCAGTGGTGGTACGGGCACAACGCGGTGGCGTTCTTCCTCACCACGCCCATCCTCGGCATCATGTACTACTTCCTCCCGAAGGCGGCGGGGCGGCCGGTGTACTCGTACCGGCTGTCCATCGTGCACTTCTGGGCGCTGGTGTTCATGTACATCTGGGCCGGGCCGCACCACCTGCTCTACACGGCGCTGCCGGAGTGGGCGCAGTCGATCGGCATGCTCTTCTCCCTGATGCTCTGGGCGCCCTCGTGGGGCGGCATGCTCAACGGCCTGCTCACCCTGCGCGGCGCCTGGGACAAGGTCCGCGAAGATCCCGTGCTCAAGTTCTTCGTCGCGGGCGTCACCTTCTACGGCATGGCCACCTTCGAGGGGCCGCTGCTGTCCATCAAGTCAGTCTCGGCCCTGGCGCACTACACCGACTGGATCATCGGGCACGTGCACGGCGGGGCGCTGGGCTGGAACGGCCTGATGGCCGCCGGCATGTTCTACTGGCTGGCCCCGCGCCTGTGGGACAAGCCGCTGTACTCGAAGAAGGCCGCTGACGCGCACTTCTGGCTCGCGACCATCGGCATCGCCACCTACATGATCTCGATGTGGATCTCCGGGATCAACCAGGGGCTCATGTGGCGCGCGCTCAACGCCGACGGCACGCTCACCTACCCGAGCTTCACCGAGACGCTGATCGCGATCCGCCCGATGTACATCATCCGCGCGCTGGGCGGCTCGATGTACCTCGTCGGCTTCCTGCTGATGATCTGGAACCTGCTCAAGACCGTCAGCGGCGCCAAGGCCGTCGACACCACGGTCGAGGTCACCATCGAAGAGCAGCCCGCCGTCGAAGGGCCCGGCGTCGTCGCCGTCATCACCGGCCGCCCGCTCTGGTTCTCCGTCGTCGCGCTCATCCTCACCGGAGCCTTCTTCTTCGCCGAGTCGGCCATCGTCGCCGTCGGGCTGGCGATCGCGGTGCTGGTGGTGGGCGAGGTCGGGTACGTCATCAGCAACCGTGAGCGCGCTGCCGGCAAGGCCTCCTGGTTCAACCTCATCGAGCACCGCCCGCTGGCCTTCACCGTGCTCACGTTGATCGCGGTGCTCATCGGCGGGGTGGCGGAGATCCTCCCGATGGTGCTCATCAAGCAGGCGGTGCCCGTCACCGGCGCCGCGCAGAAGCCGTACACCGCGCTCGAGCAGCAGGGCCGCGACCTCTACACGCGCGAGGGTTGCTACGTCTGCCACTCGCAGATGATTCGCCCGATGGTGGCCGAGTACCTGCGCTACGGCGAGGCCGCCCGCGCCGAGGAGTTCATCTACGACCACCCGTTCCAGTGGGGGTCCAAGCGCACCGGCCCTGACCTCCAGCGCATCGGCGGCAAGTACCCCAGCCTCTGGCACTACACGCACATGAACGATCCGCGCTCGACCAGCCCCGGCTCGAACATGCCCAGCTACGCCTGGCTCTCCGAGTGGCACATCGATCCGAAGCTGGCGCCCAAGAAGCTCGCGCTGATGCAGAAGCTCGGCGTGCCGTACACCAACCAGGACATCGACGACGCCGAAGAGAACCAGCGCCGGCAGGCCAACACCATCGTGGCCGACCTGCAGAAGAACGGCGTCACCGTCGACTGGGACTCCGAGATGGTCGCGCTGATTTCGTACCTGCAGCGGCTCGGCCGCGACCAGGGCGTGGCGCTCAGTGACGAGGCCCCCAAGACGGCCGCCAGGGGAGGGCAGTAGCGATGTTCAAGCAATTCTTCGCCGGCATGGAGTTCACCGCCCTGCCCATCTTCGCGCTGCTGCTCTTCATGAGCTTCTTCGTGGCGATGGTGCTGCGCACCTTCGCCTTCAAGACGAAGCGCGACTTTCAGCATCACAGTGAGCTGCCGCTGTCCGATGGAAAGGAGATCCCGTGAGCACCGAACCGAACTCGAAGATCGTTCATCGCTACGACGACATCGAGGAAGAGGACAACCAGATGCCCAACTGGTGGCTGTTCATCCTCTTCGGGACGATGGTGTTCATGTTCGGCTACTGGCTCGTCTACCACACCACCCATGCGCTCCAGGATCCGCGCACCGAGTACGACGCAGAGATCGCCGAGATCAAGAAGGCCCGCCTCGCGCTCACGCCGCTGAGCGACGACGCCATTCTCGCGGTGGTGGCCGACGCCGCCCAGGTCGAAGAGGGAAAGGCGATCTTCGCCGGCACCTGCGCCGCCTGCCACGCGCCGCTGGGCGAGGGCCTGGTGGGCCCCAACCTCACCGACAAGTTCTGGATCCACGGCAACAAGCCCAGCGACATCGCGAAGTCGGTCACCGAGGGCTTCGCCGACAAGGGCATGCCCCCGTGGGGCACCATCCTCGGGCAGGAGAAGGTCCGGAAGGTCTCCGCCTTCGTCGTCACCCTGAAGGGCAAGAACCTGCCCGGCAAGGCGCCGCAGGGCGACCCCGTCGACTGAATCGCCGCCGGGCGGGGCGGCTCTCTTTTGGTGAGCACTTCATGACGCAGCCTCCGCCCAACATCCTCGGCTCGATGAAGCAGGACGGGTCTCGCCTCGAGCTCCACCCCGCCGACGTCAAGGGGGTGTGGAACCGCCGGCGCCGCGCCGCCTTCGCCGCGCTGATCGCGTTCTACGTGCTCGCCCCGTTCATTCCCATGGGCGGGCACCCGATGATCCAGCTCGACGTCGAGCACCGCCGCTTCTACCTGTTCGGGTGGACCTTCAACTCGCAGGACTTCTGGATGGTGGTGCTGCTGCTGCTCGGCTTCACCTTCGGGCTGCTGCTGGTGACCGCGTGGAAGGGCCGGGTGTGGTGCGGCTGGGGCTGCCCGCAGACCGTCTTCCTCGAGGGCGTGTACCGGCCCATCGAGCGCTTCTTCGACGGCCCGCGGGAAGCGCGCCTGCGCCTGGCGGCCGCGCCCCTGAGCTTCGGCAAGGTCGCGCGGCGCGCCGGAAAATACGCAGCCTTCCTGGTGGTGAGCGCCGCCATCGCGCACACCGCCACCGCGATCTTCGTCTCGCCCCGCGAGCTGGGGCTGATGATCGAAGAGGGCCCGCTCGAGCACCTCGAGGCCTTCAGCCTCACCCTGGGCTTCACCGCCATCCTGATGTTCAACTTCACCTGGTTCCGCGAACAGTTCTGCGTGGTGCTCTGCCCGTACGGCCGCCTGCAGTCCGTGCTGCACGACCGCGACTCGGTGACCGTCGCCTACCGCGAGGCCCGGGGAGAGCCGCGCGGCCACCTGGTGAAGGCCCAGCACGCGCCCAAGCTGGGCGACTGCGTCGACTGCAACCGCTGCGTGGTGGTCTGCCCGACCGGCATCGACATTCGCAAGGGCCTGCAGATGGAGTGTCTGGCCTGCACGCAGTGTGTCGACGCCTGTGACGACGTGATGGACAAGGTGAAGCGCCCGCGCGGCCTCATCGGCTTCGCCTCGCAGAACGAGCTGACGGGCCTGCCCCGGCGCACGCTGCGGCCCCGCCTGGTGGTCTACGCGGCGCTGATGACGCTCTCGCTGGGCACCCTGGGCGTCTCCCTGGCCGTGCGCACGCCGTTCGAGGCGAACATCTTCCGCGCGCGGGGCGGCATGCCCTTCGTCGTCGACGGCGAGGTGGTGCGAAACCCCTTCGAGGTGCACGTCTTCAACAAGCACACCGCCGCCGCGCGCTTCACCATCGAGGTGCGATCCCCGGTGGAAGCGCAGATCGTCGTCGGCACGCCCGAGGTGCAGCTGCAGTCGCTCACCGACGCCCACGTGCCGGTGTCGGTGTCGATCGCCCGCGCGAAGCTGCAGGCGCCCGTGGACCTCGTGGTGGTGGTGACCGACCAGACCAACGGCCTCTCACGGTCCCAGACCATCCGCTTCCTGGGGAAGTGAGCTCTAGCGGGTGGCGCAGTCGAGGCAGCAGCGCGTCTCGGGCAGCGCGCGCAGGCGGTCACGGCCGATCGCCCCGTTGCACTTCTCGCACTGGCCCCAGGTGCCGTCGTTCATTCGGCTCAGGGCGTGGAGCAGCTCCTGGAGCTCCTCCGTGCTGTCTCCGCCGGGGCGCGCTCGAAGCTCGTCGCACCGCGCATCCAGGAGTCTGCGTGCGCTGTGCATCATCGACTCGGTGCCCCCCGGTTGCATGGGCCGCGGGGCTGCAAATTGATGGCCGTTCCCCACTTGCATGGAGACACCTCTGGGGTGGATGCAAACGGTGCGCTGGGGGGTGGGGCGGGGCGCAGCATCTTCACGTTCATGGGGCGGACCTGGGTGGAGGTTCGAGAGAGGTCGCATGGCAGCTCACGCAGGTCTTCGTCAGCTCGCCCAGCCGGTCTGAGAGCTGGGCGTTGTCAGGTCGCTTCGCCGCCTCGGCCAGGTCGAGCGCGCGCGATCGGAGCTCGTCCTGGAGCACGAAGAAGCGCTCCGGCAGCGCGGCGTTGAGGTCGTCTTCTCCGCCCGCGATGGGCCGGGTGAGGCGGGGTTCGGTGGCCAGCTCAGTCGCCAGCCGCTCCGCCGTCGCGTGGTCGAGCACCAGCACCGACTGCATCAGCGCCAGGGTGTCCGCCCCGTGCCGGTGCATGCGCGTCTTGAGCAGCTGGCGGGCGAGGGGGCTGAGGTAGGAAGGCGCCTCCAGGCCCTTCTTCACCGCAGGCTTCGCCTTCCTTTTCGTTACCACTTCCGCTGAGGCGGGCTCGGCCGCCAGCGCGGTCGCGCCCAGCACGATTCCGCTCAGAAGAAGGGCTCTCATGAGGCAGATCATCAAGCAATAGAATGGCCATGGACGGCCCGAAGCCTGCAGTGCAGCGTGTCATGAAGAAGGTCCTGGCAGCCGTCGATGGTTCGGAGGCGTCGATGCACGCCGTCCGTAAGGCGCTGGAGATCGCAGACAAGATGGGCGCCGAGGTGACCCTCGCCCATGTCGTGCCTCACGTCTTCGTCCCCGCCGAGGTCCCCTTCGATTCGGGCCGCCTCGCGGAAGAGGCGCTCAACGCCGGCGAAGCGCTCCTCAACCAGGCCGCCGCCGAGCTCAGTCGTCCTGCGATTGCACGAGTTTGCCTGCGCGGGAGCCCCGGTGAGTCCCTGGCGGAGCTGGCTGAGACCGGCTCGTTCGACCTGGTCGTGGTGGGCAGCAAAGGGCGGGGCGCTGTTTCCCGCATGCTGGTAGGCAGCATCACGGACCGCCTGGTCCACATCTGTAAGCGCCCTGTTCTCGTGGTCCGCTGAAGCAGCCGAAGAGATTTCGCCTCGTCATAGAGTCGCGCACATTCTGCGCGAAGGAGCCTGCGCATGAAGCACCGCATTCTCGTGATTGATGATGAGCAGAACGCGCGCGACGCGCTGAAGACGATTCTGACCGAGGAAGGGTACGAGGTGGGCGAGGCGGCTGACGGCGAGGCCGGGCTGGCCGCGCTCTCCAGCTTCCGCCCCGACGCGGTGCTCTGCGACATCCGCATGCCGAAGATGGACGGGCTGGCGCTGCTCGCGCGGGCCCGCGCCGACGGCCACGCCTGCGTCTTCGTGATGATGACGGCCTTCGCGTCCATCGAGACCGCCGTGCAGGCGATGAAGGCCGGCGCCGAGGACTACGTGACCAAGCCGGTCGACGTCAGCTCGGTGCTCGCCAAGCTCGAGAAGGTGCTCGAGAAGCGCGCCCTCAAGCAGGAGAACGAGCTCTTGCGCGAGCGGCTGCGCGAGAAGCACAAGTTCTCCAACATCGTGGGCGAGTCGACCGAGCTGCAGAGCGTGTTCGACGTCGTCGCCCGCGCCGCGCCCACCCGGGCCACCATCCTGGTGTTGGGAGAATCAGGCACCGGCAAGGAACTGATCGCCCAGGCCATTCACGAGGCCTCGCCCCGCCGCGACAAGCCCTTCGTGAAGGTCAACTGCGCGGCCCTCACCGAGACCCTGCTGGAGAGCGAGCTGTTCGGCCACGAGAAGGGCAGCTTCACCGGCGCCGTGGGGCGGCGGGAAGGCCGCTTCGAGCTGGCCAACACCGGCACCCTGTTCCTCGACGAGCTGGGCGACGTCAGCCCCGGCCTGCAGGTCAAGCTGCTGCGCGTGCTCCAGCAGCAGGAATTCGAGCGCGTCGGCGGCACCCAGACCGTGAAGGTCGACGTGCGCGTGGTGGCCGCCACCCACCGCGATCTCGAGGCCGAGGTGAAGTCGGGCCGCTTCCGCGAAGATCTCTACTACCGGCTCAACGTGGTCTCGGTGACCCTGCCCCCGCTGCGCCGCCGCAAGAGCGACATCCCCTCACTGGTCAACCACTTCCTCGAGCGCTACGGCGAGGTGCACGGCAAGAAGCTCAAGGGCCTGGCGCCGGGCACCTTGAACGCGCTGCTCTCGTACGACTGGCCGGGCAACGTGCGCGAGCTGGGCAACGTGATCGAGCGCGCGGTGGTGCTGGCGCGCGGCACCGAGCTGACCTCCGACGATCTCCCGGCGGCGCTGCGCGGGCCCAGGCCCACCAGCCGCTCAGGCGACTCCCTCATCCCCGGGGCCACCCTCTACGACATCGAGCGCGAGGCGATTCTGCGCACGCTCGAGCTGGTCGACGGCTCCACCTCGCGCGCGGCCGATCTCCTCGGCATCTCGGTGCGGAAGATCCAGTACCGGCTCAAGGAATACGCCGACGCTCAGCACACCGCCGAGAAGCCGCACGTCAACTGATTCCCTGGTCGCTCCGGTTCATCTCCGCGGCAGCACCACTTCGAACCGGGCCCCGCCGAGCGCGCTGCGGCCCAGCTCGATGCGGCCGCCGTGCTGCGAGACGATCGCGTGGCTGATGGGCAGCCCTAAGCCCGAGCCCTGCGCCTTGGTGGTGAAGAAGGGCTCGAAGAGGCGATCGCGCTGCTCGGGCGCCACCCCCGGGCCCGAGTCGTCCACGTAGATGTGGCTGCCGTCGGCGTCGCTGAAGTTCTCCACCCGCACCTTGCCGCCCGGCCCCGCGGCGTCGAGCGCGTTCAGGGTGAGGTTCATGAACACCTGGCGCAGCTGATCGGCGTCGCCGGAAGCCCCCGCCGCGCGCCGGGGCAGGCACTCGAGCTCGATCTGCCGGCGCTCGGCGTCGCTGCGCAGCAGCGCCACCACCCGCGAGAGCAGCTCGTCGATCGCCACCGGCCGCATGGTCACGTGCGCCGGCCGGGCGAACTGCAGGAAGTCCTGGAGAATGTGCTCGAGGCGTCGAATCTCGTCGCGCACCAGGGTGAGCGGCTCGAGCAACGGCGCCTGCATGGTGGGCTCGAGCTTGCGCAGCCGGCGCTCCAGCACGGTGAGCTGCAGCGCGGCGGCGTTCAAGGGGTTGCGGATCTCGTGCGAGAGGCCGGCGGTGAGGGTGCCCACCGCGGCCAGCTTCTCCGCGCGCTGGGCGCGCCTGGCCAGATCGCGGCGCTCGATCTGCGCGTCCACGTGGCGCAGCGCCTTGCTGAGCGTCGCCAACAGGTCGGGGGTGGCGCAGGGCTTGATGAGGTAGTCCCACACGCCCGCGCGCACCGCCGCCGCCGCCGACTCCACCGAGGCGTGGCCGGTCAGCAGCACCACTTCGCAGTCGGGGTTCTCGTCTTTGAGCTCTTCGGCGAGCCGGGTGCCGTCGCCGTCGGGGAGCCGCAGGTCGACCAGCGCCACCTGCACCCAGTCGCGCCCCAGCTCCAGCGCCTTCTTGCAGCTGTCGGCCGAGCGCACCTCGTGACCGAGATCGATCAGGATCTCCGTCAGGTTCGCCACGAAGTCGCGGTTGTCCTCGACGATCAGCAGCCGCGCGGTCACGCCGCGCCAGCCTTTCCAGCCAGCGCCTGCAGCCGCGCCAGCAGCTTCGCGGTGTCAAAGGGCTTGTGGAAGACGTCCTGGTCGGGCTCACCCTCGAAGTCGGGCCGCGCGGTCACCACCAGCATCGGGGTGCCGGGGAAGAGCTCCTTGATGCGAGCGAGCGCCGCCCCGTCAGTCGCCCCCGGCACGCGGATGTCGACCAGCGCCGCCAGCGGCTGCACCGCCAGCGCGTCCAGCTCCTGCACGGTGGTCGCCGAGCACACCGTGAAGCCCGCGCTCGAGAGCGCCTCGGTGAGGTTCTCCACCAGGGCGCGATCGTCGTCGACCAGCACCACGGTGGCGTCGCGCCGCGCGTGCGTCATCAGCTCGATCAGCTGAGGGGTGCCGCTCGCCTTGCTCAAGAAGGCCAGGAGCCCCAGGCGGCGGGCCTCGTCCACCTGGGCGTCCTGGGCCCAGGCCGAGAGCAGCACCACCGGCACCCCGGGGTCGATCAGCCGCAGCTCGCGCAGCAGCTCGGCCCCCGACATGCCCGGCATCTTCATGTCGGTCACGATGCCGTCGAAGCGGGTGGCCCTGAGCTGCGCGAGCGCCGACCGCCCCTCGGCCGCCACGGACACCTCGGCCCCGGCGTCGGTGAGGATCTCCGCGACGTTCTCCGCGAACTCGATGTTGTCGTCGACCACCAGGTACCTGCGCGTCATGCCTCTTCCTCGAGCGGTAGGGTGACGGTGAAACGTGCTCCGCCCAGCGGCCCCCGGGTGGCGGCCACTTTTCCGCCGTGACGCTCGACCACCCGGCGCACCAACGCAAGCCCCAGCCCCACGCCGCCGGGCCGGGTGGTGACCAGCGGCTCGAACAGCCGGTTGCGAATGGAAGGGTCGATGCCCGGGCCGCTGTCGTCCACCGTGAGCGTCGCCTCGGTGGGCGTGGAGGTGAGGCAGACCTCGACCCGGCCTTCCGGCCCCGCGAAGTGGGTGGCGTTCTGCGCGAGGTTCACCACCACCTGCCGCAGCTGAATGGCGTCGCCCGTCACCTCGAGGGGCGGCGGCCGGGTGAAGCTGACCGGCCCCTCGGGCACGCTGGCGATCGCCTCGGCCACCAGCTGAGCCAGCTCGACCTTCCCGCGGTTGAGCGGCCGATCACGAATGAGGTTGAGCAGCTGGGTGATGATCTCGTTGGCCAGGACCACCTGCTGCCCGATGCGCTCGAGGTGCTTCAGGGTGCGCTCGTCGGTCGAGGGGCGCCCCTTGAGCACGTAGAGCGAGGTCTCGATCACCCCCAGGGGGTTGCGCAGCTCGTGGCCGATGCTGCCCACCAGCTGCCCGAAGGTCGACAGGCGCTCCGAGCGGGCCTGGCTCTGCTCGAGATCTTCCCGGTAGGTGTGCAGCATCAGCGCCAGATCGAGATCGCAGATGCGCTCCAGGGCGTCGCGCGCGGCCCGGCCCTCGGGGGAGCGCTCGTCAATCACCAAGGCGATGCGCTCGCGCAGCTCCACCCGCACCACGTTCATCGCCGACACCATGTAGTGCTGGGGCAGGGCGATCTGCACGTGCACGCGGCCGATGCGCGCGCGCCGCTCGACGTAGGCCTGATCCCAGGGGCCGGTGAAGAGCTCGTTCATCCACTTCACCAGCGTGCCCTTGAGCTGGCCCACGTGCTTCTCACCCCGGGTCAGCGCCGCGCGCGCGTCGGCGTGCTGCAGCACCCGCTCGTAGAAGACCTCGGAGACCGCCGGGAAGCTGTCGCACAGCAACGGGTGGAGCGCCTTCAACGCGCGCTCATCAGCCTCTCCAAAGCCGACGTAGCGCTGGAGCTCCTGGAAGAGGGCGAACACCCACCGCGACTTACCGATCCCCCTCACCCGAGGCAACGAGTCCGTCGCCGCGGGGCTACACTGTCCCAGCAGGTCGGAGCGGGGCCGGTGGGAGCGCAGCGCCGATGAAGTTCGGCACTCTGAGCAGGTTGCTCCAGCCGCGCCCTCCGCTCGGGCACCTCGTCTGGTGGACCAGCACCGGCCCGGCCCCTTCCGGCGCAGCGCTGCGGCCCCGCTGGGCGAGCGCCGGCCTGCCTCCCGGACCGGACAGCCTGCCGCTGGCCCTCGAACAGACGGTGGAGGCGAGCCTCGGGGTCCCCCTGCTGGAACGCAGCGGCGTCTTCTGGCTGGCGCCACCCTTCGAGGCCCGCCTCGGCGCGCTGCGCGAGGTGCTCAGCCACTTTTCCGGGTGGGAGCTCCACGTCGTGCCCGTGCGCGCGGACGAGGCGACCCTGGCGGCCCTGCGCGCATCGGCTCAGCAGCACCTCTCGCGGCGGCTGGCCACCTTCGTCTCGGACCTCGAGCCGCAGCTCAGCGAGCCCCGCACCCGCGCCTCGCTGCTGGTGCGCCGGCTCGACGCGCTGGAAGCGCTGCGCCAGCAGGGGCAACTGCATGCGGAGCACCTCGGCCTGGAGCACCCGGGCCTGCTCTCCCAGCTGAAGGTGTGGGCGAGCCGCATCGACGCCGCGCTGTGCGCGCGCATCGTGGCCTGAGCCGCTTCATCGCTTGGGACCTTCAGAGAGGTGTGCTTCAAATACGCCCGTGGCCGACGTGCATGGACATCTGGTGTTCGCCTGCGGCTCGAGCCTGTACGCCGTCCCCGCCGACACGGCCTCCGAGGTGGTGAACCTGCCCTCGCTCACCCGCGTGCCCGGCGCTCCTGGCCACCTGCTGGGCGTGTTCGCGCACCGCGGCGAGGTGCTGCCGGTCGTCGATCTGACCCGGCTCACCGGCCACCCGCTCGACGAGGTGTTCAAGCGGGCGGTGGTGGTGCGCACGCCGCGAGGGGCCGTGGCGCTGCCTGCCAGCCGGGTGCTGGGCGTCGCCACCCTCGAGGGCAGCTTCGAACGGCTCGGCGATACCGGGGTGCACCAGCACCTGCGGGGCCCGGCGCGCGCCGCGGCCGGTGAAGTGGCGATCATCGACACGCAGACCTTCATCGAATTCCTCTCCACCGCAGGGTGAGCCCAACGTGACTGACGTGCAGGCCGAGGTCATCGAGGGGCTCGTGCTGTGCCGCGTGGGCGAAGATCGCCTGGCGGTGCGCGCGCGCGAGATCTCTTCCTTCGACGTCCCGCACGCCGGCGCCCGCTACGCAGGCGAGGGCTTCTCGCCCCAGGCGCGCGCGCCCGCCGAGGCGAGGCTGTTGCGGCACCACGACACCGCGCTGGTCGTCGACACGGTAGAGGTTCACTCCGAGCGGCTCACCTTGCTGTCGGTGCCCGCCGTGCTGGTGCGCGCGTGGGGCGGGGCGCTGTGTGGCTTCGTCGAGGCCGGCGGGCTGCTCTGGCCCGTCATTTCCCTGGAACGCTTCGCCCAGGGCCCCGAGGTGGTCTCGTGAGCCTGGCCGCCTCCCCGCTCAAGGGCCGGCACCGCTGGCTGACCAACCTGAGCACCCTCGCCGTCCTCTCCGGCCTGCTGATCGCGACGGCCTACGCCTCCGTGACCATCAGCTTCCCCGAGGGCACCCGGCTCGCGTTCGGGCTGATCCTCGCGGTGGTGGTGGTGGTGTTCAACCTCATCGGCGACACCATCGAGCAACGCCGCCTCGACACCCTGCGGGAGCTGGGTGACTCCGCGCTCGCGCCCACCCCGGCGAACCTGCTGGTGGCGGCCCGGGAGGTGATGCGGCAACCCGAGGTGGCCTTCTGGCTCTCGCTCTCCTTCCTGGCGCTGGGGCCCCTCGTGGTGGGCGGGTTGTGGTCGCTCTCCTCGTCGGTGCCGCCGCAGGTGGTGCTGCAGGTGAGCTTCGTGGGCCTGATCGTCTCGCCGCTCACCGCCACCCTGGCGCTGCTGGTGAGCGTGCCCCGGGCGCGCCAGCTGCTGCGGGAGCTGGTCGCCGCCGGGCTGCCGGTCACCACGCTCTATGCGGGCGTGCCGGTGGGCTTCGTGCTGCGGCGCCGGCTGATGCTCTTCGCGGCGGTGGCGGTCTTCACCCCCCTGCTGTTGGTCGCGGATCTGGCGCTGACCCGGTTGCGCGGGCTGCTCACCCAGCTGGTGTCCGCTCCCGAGGCCGCCGCGATGTCTGCGCTCGCCGACGCGCAGCGCAGCGGAGGGCTCTGGCCGCTGGTCGGCCTCGTGCTCCTGGTGATGCTGATGGTCTCGGTGAGCGCCTGGCTCTCGGGCTCCATCCTGGGCGAGCCGCTGCGCGAGTTGGCGGCCGAGACCGGGCGCCTCGCGCGCGGCGAACACGGCGAGGCCCGCTTCATCCCCGGCGAGTACGAGACCTTCGCCGCCTCGGGCGCGATCGCGGGCATGGAAGCGCAGCTGGTCGCGCTGCTGGGCCGCCTCGGCCAGACCGCGGGCGAGCTCTCCGGGGCCACCGGCGCGCTCGCGGGCGGAAAAGGGCCGCGCCGGGTGCAGAACCTCGACGCCGCCTCATCGACCACCGGCGAGCTCGCCCGCAGCGCGAAGGAGATCGCCGCCAACGCGCTGCGGGTCTCCGAGCTGGCGAGGCAGACGCTGGCCGCGGCGAAGGCGGGTCGGGACGGCGCCGAGGGCTTCATGGCGGCGATGGTGCAGGTGCGCGAAGGCAACCAGGCGATCGCCGACTCGGTGGTGCGCCTCAACAAGCGCGTGCAGCAGGTCGGGAAGATCATCGAGTTCATCAACGGCATCGCCGACAAGTCCGATCTGCTGGCCCTCAACGCCGAGCTCGAAGGCAACAACGCGGGCGAGGTGGGGCGGGGCTTCTCCCTGGTCGCGGCCGAGATGCGGCGCCTGGCGGAATCGGTGATGCACTCGACCCGGGAGATCGGCGGCCTGATCGACGAGATCCGCGACGCCACCAACGCCGCGGTGATGGCCACCGAGGCGGGCGTGAAGGCCACCGACGCCGGCGGCGCGCTCGCGCAGAAGGTGGGCCAGGGGCTCTCCCGCATCCTCGACTACGCCAACCAGTCGGCCGACGCGATGCAGAGCATCAGCCTGGCCACCTCGCAGCAGCAGGCCGGCACCGATCAGCTCGTCGGCGCGATGGCGGAGATCGTCGAGAGCACCGACGCCTCGGGCGCCGCCGCCAGGGACATGCTCGCGGCGCACGACCAGCTCATCGCGCTGGCGCGCGATCTCGAGCAGACCGTGGCGAAGTTCAAGGTGCGCTCATGACCCTCGACGCCTGGCTGCGCAACAAGGTGGGCTGGCTGCTGGCGCCCCTCTTCCTGGGCAACGGCCTGGCGGTCGCGGTGGCGGGACCCTGGGCGGTCTCGGCGCAGTCGCTGCCCCAGAGCGCTCTGCAGATCTTCCTGCTGCTGCTGGTGGGCACGGCCCTCGCGGTGCAGCTCTCCTTGAGCGGCGCGGCGCTCGCGCGGCTGCGCACCTTCCGGGGCCTGGTGTCCGGCCGGCTGCCGGTGACGCGGGAACATCGGCTCGCTGCCCTGGGCGAGCTGCGGCAGCTGCCCTCACGCATGACGGGGCTCTCCCTCACCGGGTGGCTGGGGGGCGGCGCGCTGCTGGGCGTGGGCATGGTCACCCTGGGCGGCGCTTCCTGGGACACCGCTGCGCGCCTGTTGGTGGCCGGCGCGCTGTTCGGCTCGCTGGGCACGGTGCTGAGCTCGCTGCTCCTCACGGCGCGCGCCCACGAGGCGTCCGATCACCTCTCCGAGGGGCTCGCTCCCCACGACGTGATCGCCGCCGCGCCCGGCGCCGACTGGAGCGTGCGCAGCCGCACCGTCGCCCTCACCGTCCTGCTGACGGTGGTCCCGGTGCTCCTCCTCGCGGACGTCGCCTGGCTGGCGCTCGGCCGCGCGCCCACCGAGCTGGCGCTGGTGGCGCCCGGGCTGCGTCAGGCCGCCGCCGACGCGCTGTTCTCTTCCCTGGCGCTGCGGCTGGCGGGCCTGGGGCTCTTGTCGGTCGCCTTCGCGGTGATCACCGCCGCCGCCGCCGCCCAGACCATCGCCGGCCCCCTGCAGCGCCTGGCGGCCGAGGCGCGCCGGGTGGCCTCGGGCGATCTGGAGGCGCCCCGGGTGATCGCGGCCGATGGCGAGGTGTGGCGGGTCACCGCGGTGTTCGGTCAGCTCCACGAGCGGCTGGCGGGGCTGGTGCACAAGGTGCTCGAGGCCGGCACGCACGTGCGCACGGCCACCGACTCGCTCCAGCGCACCTCGGTGCGCTCCGAGGCCACGGCGGCGGAGCAGGGGGCGGCGCTCAATCAGACCTCCGCCACCACCGAGGAGCTCGCGCGCAGCGCGCGGCAGATCGCCGGCAGCGCGGGCGCCGTGCACGAGCTGGCGCGCCGCACCCTCGAGGCCGCCCAGGAAGGCCAGCACGACGCCGCCGCCTTCCAGGCCGCGGTCGATCGCATGAAGCAGGACAACCGCAGCATCGCCGGCGCGGTCGATCGCCTGCAGCGCCGGGTGCAGCAGATCGGCCGCATCGTGGAGCTGATCAACGCGGTCGCCGATCGCAGCGATCTCCTCGCGCTCTCCGCCGAGCTGGAAGGAACCCGCGCGGGCGAGGTGGGGCGCGGC
The DNA here is from genome assembly GCA_009885595.1 of Myxococcales bacterium. GTDB lineage: Bacteria > Myxococcota > Myxococcia > Myxococcales > Myxococcaceae > Archangium_A. The sequence goes on from VFKJ01000433.1 coordinate 15,191, forward strand.
TTCGCGTTGGTGGGCGCCGAGATGCGCCGCCTGGCGGAGAACGTGCTCGAGTCGACGGCCGAGGTCGAAGAGCTGATCGCCGAGATCCGCGACGCCACCGTGCGCACGGCCGAGGCCACCGAGCGGGGCAGCCACCTCACCGAGCGCGGCACCGCCCTGGCCGACGAGGTCACCTCGTCGCTCTTGCGCGTCACCGAGCTGGCCGAGGAGACCTCGAACCAGGTGCGCACCATCACCCTGGCCACCCAGCAGCAGCAGAGCGGCAGCGATCAGCTGGCCGAGGCGATGGGCGAGATCCTCGCGGGCACCCAGGCCGAGCTCGACACCACTGGGCGGCTGGCCGAGGTGAACCTGCGCCTGGTCGGCCTCTCCAGCTCCCTCCAGACCGCGGTGGGCAGGTTCACCGGAGCCAGAGGTGCGGGGTCGAACCCGAAATGAGCAGCGGGCGCGACAGGCTGCTCGGTCAGTTTCGCGAGCTCGTCACCGAGCGCCTGGGGCGCATCAACCGCGCCCTGATGACGCTGGAAGCCGGCGCCGACGAGGAGTCGGGCAAGCAGACCCTGCGCGAGCTGCACGGGCTCAAGGGCGAGGCCCGCATGATGGGCTTTGCCGAGGTGAACGCCCTCGTTCACGAGATGGAGGAGCTGGTGCGCTCCGCCCAGGGGCGCGGCTATGCGCTCGCGGGCAGCTCTGTCGACGCGTTGCTGGTGGTGTCCGACGCCGTGGGCGTGCTGGCCGGTTCGGTCGAAGGCGAGCCTCCCGAGGTCGAGCGCCTGCTCACCTGGCTCAAGCAGGCCACCGAAGCCGAGCTCGCGCTGGGCCCTCCGCCGGGCAGCGGCAGCTCGGGCCAGGGTCACCCCGCGCCGCCGCGCTCTTCACCGCCGGCGTCCACTTCCTCCCTCGTCCCGGCGCCGCCGCCCTCGTCCTCCTCGATCGCGCCCGCGCCGCCCAGCTCGCCCGGCGCCACCGGTACTTTCACCACCAAGGCAGAGGCGCCGCGCGCCGTCGATGCCTCGATCCGCATCACCCAGCACAGCCTCGAGGTGCTCACCTCGGCCACCAACAACCTGCAGCAACGCGCGCGTCAGGCCGAGCTCAACGCCGCCCGCAGGCGGCAGCTGTCGCGCGAGCTGGTGGCCCTGCACCGCCTCGCCGAAGATCTCGGCCCCGCGGCCACCGACCTCGCCGCGCGCCTGGGCCGAGCCAAGGAGCTCGCCTCGGAGATCAACCGCCGCTCCTCGATGCTCGCCACCGAGGAGCTGAAGGA
>VFKJ01000206.1 GCA_009885595.1 Myxococcales bacterium
CGCTGCTCACCGCCACCAGCCCCTGAGGGGACACGGTCTTGAGGTTGGGTCCATCGGTGACGATCTGTTCGTTCGTGGTGAGGTTCCTGAGGATCAATCGGTACTCCTTGATGCTTCCCGCGTTGTCCCCCCGGACAGTCTTCAATCTCCAGCGAGCGCCTTCGCGATCACGTCGATGAGCTGGCTCAGGAAGCGCAGAATCGCGTCCCACACGGTGCCGTCACCGCGATCTTCGATGAGCGCGTTGGCGCTCGCGGGACGCACGGGCGCCAGGTGCCCCGCGGTGAGCTCGGTCTCCTGACCTTCCTTCACCTCGACCTGCTCACGGCCCGCGCTCACCAGCACCGAGCCCTGGTGCACCGCCACCAGGGTGCCCTCGGGCCGGCGCTCCACCACGAAGGTGCCGGCGCCGGGCTGCACCACGTGCACCTCGTCGGCGCGCACCGCGAAGGGATCGCCCGCCTTCTTCACCTGCACCCGCACCCGCCCGGCCTCCAGTTGGACCTCTTCGGCCGAGGCCGCGCTCAGCCGGGTGTTCGGGCGCAGCAAGAGCCCCCGACGGCCGCGCGCGCCCTCGAGCAGGACCGCGGCGTCCTCCTTCTCGGTGACCAGCTCGGAGCGGGCGAACACCACCGCGTCCTTGCCAGCCGGCGCCCCATCGAGGCGGAAGCCCACCCCCGCGGCCAGCACCCGGCCCACCGGGCTGCGCGGCCAGGCGGAGACCGTCAGCACCACGGCGGCCGTCACCGCCGCGGCGGCGAAGACGAGCCGCCAGGGGAAGCTCATCGTCCCCGGGATCGGTCTCGCCAGCCGCAGCGCGCGCACTTCCATCCGCTGCGCTTCACCCGGCGCCAGGGAGTCGGGACCTCCTCGCGCGAGGCGCAGCACCGCGGCGCTGCGATCGTAGTGGCCTTTGCAGGCGGCGCACTCGCGCAGGTGCGCGCGGAAGCGGGCGTCGTCGTCGGCCGAGAGCACCCGGCCGGTGAGCACGTCGTCGATGGTCGAGGTGACGTGGCTCATGCGCTTCTCTCCCGGCCCAGCACGTCGAGCAGCGGTCCGTGACGCTGCAGCAGCTTGAGCAACACCGACTTGAGGTACTTCGTGCGCAGCCGCGAGAGCCCCAGGGCGATGCGGGCTTCTTCCCAGTCGCGGCCGTCGATGAACACCGCATGGAAGTAGGGGCGGTAGGCGGGCTTCAGCTTCTCTTCGAAGTGGCCCATCACCGCGCTGAGCTCGGCGTTCACCACCACCTCGAGGCCCTTGCCCTCTTCTTCACCCACCAGCTCATCCGTGAGCTCGAGCGGGGCCGTGGGCCGCTTCTGCCGCGCCAGATCGAGGATGCGGTTGCGGGCCGAGGTCACCACCCACCCGGGCAGCGACTCGGCCCGGAGCGGATCGACCGAGTCCAGGTGTGCGTACAGGTGCGTGAAGGCCTCCTGAACCGCGTCCTCCTGCTCGAATGGGCTCTGGAAATACTGCATGGCCATGCGCCTCACCCGCGGGAGAAATGCCCGCACGAGCGCCTCGAAAGCCGCTGCGTCCCGCTGACGCAACGACCGCACGAACTTCATGTCGACCGCGAGCACTCGTCGAAAATACGGCGAGCCGGGGCGAAGGGGAGAATCTTCTTTTGCTCGGCTCTTGAGGGGCTCTTGAGGGTGGTGGGCGGTCGGTGGACCCGCGGCTTGCTCGTCGCAGGCTGGCCTCTCTGCTGCGAGCTAACCTTGACGAGGTGAGCGAGGCTTCGGGTCAGTCACTCCCCAAACCGGAGCCGGTTCCGGTTTCGGGACGACGGCGTGTCGGCCCCTCCAGATATGACCCGATCTGGGGGGTGGTCGCGTGGCGTTGATGGATGAGATTGTGAAGTTTGCCGAGCTGGGTCTGGTCACCCGAGAGAAGTTGATCGCTCACCAGCTCGACCCTGATGCGATCGACTATCGCGCCCGCGAGGGCTCATTGGTCGCCGTGCAACGTGGGGTGTATCGCCTGCGGGGCGCGCCAGATTCGTTCGAGGCGCGTGCACTCGCGGCGTGTTTGTACGCAGGCGAAGCGGCCGCGATCTCACACTTCGCCGCTGCGTATCTGCACGGCATCGAGGGTTTTCCGAAGCCAGAGAACGTCGAAGTGCTCCTTCCCAGGCAAGTGAAGGCGAAGCCCTCGGGCGTCCTGGTGCATCGCACACCGGAACCGTTCCAGAGCGTCAAGCTCCAGGGCATCAAGACGACTTCGCTCCCGCGGACCCTGATCGACCTCGCTGATCAGCTTTCCTTCGACGAGGTCGAGAAGGCGCTCAACGCTGCCTGGAGAAAGAACCGCGCGATCATCCCCTGGCTGAAGCAGGAGATGGCGAAGCTCAAGCGCAAGGAATGGAGCGGCCTGGACAAGGTCTCCCAGCTCGTCAGGCGCATGGACGGTCGAGGCCTCGACAGCGACCTCGAGCTGGAAGTGCTCAAGGAGATCGAACGTCGCGCCTTGCCGAAGCCCACCAAGGGGCTCGTGATTCTGGACGACCAGGGGCGCTACGTGATCCGCGGTGACCTCGGCTGGGAGAAGTGGAAGACCGTGCTCCATTGCGACAGCGTGGCGTGGCACGGCACGGAGCAAGCCATGATGCGCGATGCCTTTCAGCGCTCCGAGCTCTCGTTACTCAAGTGGACTCAGATCGCCGTGATGAAGCGCACGCTCGAGGACGGCCTCTGGCTGCGTCAGCTCGAGCGCGCGCTGCAGCCTCGTTGACCGAAACCGGAACCGGCTCCGGTTTCGAGACCATGGACATCTTTCACGAAGCTTCGTCACCTCGTGAAAGGGAGGCCGAAGCTCGAGGGGCCAGCCCGCGGCGAGCACGGGCGAAGACCACGCACGACCGCTTTCCTCGAGGCCGACCGACGCCCACTCAGCCCAGGAGCATCACGACCACGCCGGCCACCAGCATTCCGGCGGAGACCAGCATCACCCGAAGACCCATGGCCTTGCCGCCCAACACCAGGGCCATCACCGCCTTCACCACCGTGTTGCTGCAGACCGCCAGCACCACGGTGTTGCGCGCCACGTGCAGGTCGATCTTCCCCTCCTTCACCAGGTTGGCCATGGAGAGGGAGATGGCGTCGACGTCGGTGCTGCCGGCCAGCAGACCCGTCACGTAGGCGCCGCTGTCGCCGAAGCTGTTCTGCGCCCAGCGCGAGACCACCAGCACCACCACGAAGAGCGCGCCGAACTTGAGGGTCGAGCTCAGCTCAAAAGGGTTCTCCAGCTTCACCGCCTCCGCCTCGCCGGCACCCTTCTCCTTGCGCAGGTAGAAGAAGAGGGCGGCGGCCAGGCCCACCGCGGCCATCGCCCCCAGCGCGACGATCAGCACGCGCCCCAGGCTCGCCTCCGCCACGAAGAGTACGCCGAGCAGCCGCAGGCACATCACGGTGGAGGCGATGATCACCGCCAGCGCGCTCACCTTCGCCAGGCTGGGCGACTTGCGGGCGTTCGCCGAGGCGGAGAGGGTGACCGCGGTGCTGGACGCGAGCCCTCCGATGGCGCCGGTCAGCAGCATGCCGCGCCCCGCGCCCCACATTCGCATCGCCACGTAGCCCACGAAGCCCACGCCCGCGATCAACGCCATCATCACCCCGATGCGGAACGGGTTGAGCACCCCGTACGGGCCCAGCGGCTCGTTGGGCAGCACCGGCAACACCACCACCGCCACCACCAGGAACTTGAGGGTGGCGATCACGTCGTTGCGCGAGAGCTTGGTGGTGAACTGGCGCAGCTCGGCCTTGCCCGAGAGCAGCAGGGTGCTGGTGACCGCGATCGAGGCGACCACCACCGCGCGCGAGGTGACCGGCGCGAGCACGTCGTTGGCCACCGAGAAGGCGCCGAGGAAGAAGGTGAGCAGCGCGCTCGACTCGCTGGTGATGCCGGTGTGCCCATCGGTCGCGTCACGCCAATAGCTGAGCGCGAGCAGAATCGAGAGGCCCAGCCCCGCCGTCACCAGCGCCCACGGGCCCACCACCTTCGAGAGCAGCAGCGACACCGCGCCCAGCAACGCGATCAGCGGGTAGGTGCGAATGCCCCCCAGGAAGGTGCGCTGCTCCTCGGGTGAGGGGCGCGACTGCTCCCGCTCGAGGCCGATCAAGAGCCCCGCGAGGAGCGCCAGCACCAACGAGACGAAGGGCTCATATCGGTCCACGGTTCACCCCAGCAGGTGACGAGCGATGACCAGCCGCTGCACTTCGCTCGCGCCCTCGTAAATGCGCAAGGCGCGAACGTCGCGGTAGAGGCGCTCTACGGCGGCGCCCTTCACCACTCCATTACCTCCGTGAACCTGCAGGCAACGATCGATGATCCGCTGCGCCGCTTCCGTGGAGAAGAGCTTGGCCACCGCCGCTTCGTAGGTGACGCGCTGCTGGCCCTGGTCCTTGGTGAGCGCCGCCTGGTGCACCAGCAGCCGCGAGGCCTCGAGCTCGACCGCGCTGTCGGCTAACAACGCCTGCACCGCGGAGAGCTCTGAGAGCGGCGCGCCGAACTGCTTGCGGGACTTCGAATACGAGACCGCCTCGTCGAGCGCGCGGCGCGCCATGCCCACCGCCGCCGCGCCCACCGTGCTGCGGAAGACGTCCAAGGTGGAGAGCGCGAGCTTCATGCCCTGGCCCAGCTCGCCCAGCCGCGCGGAGTCAGGGACCTCGCAGTTCTCCAGCACCAGCTCGCCGATGGGGTGCTCGCCCAGCAGCTCCATCTGCTTGCTCACCCGAAAGCCCGGGGCGTCGGCGGGCACCACGAAGGCGCTGAGGCCTTTGGGGCCCTCGCCGGTGCGCGCGAACACCGTGTAGTGCGTGGCCACCCCGGCGTTGCTGATGAAGCGCTTCTGGCCGCTCAGGCGCCAGCCCTCGCCGTGCCGCTCGGCCCTGGTGGAGAGCGCGCCCACGTCGCTGCCGGCTTCGGGCTCGGTGAGCGCGAAGGCGAAGAGCACCTCGCCCTTCGCCACCTTCGGGAGCAGCGCCTGCTTCTGCGCCTCACTGCCCATCAAGAGCACGGGGTGGCTGCCCAGGCCCTGCACCGCGAACAGCGAGTCAGCCGCGGCGTTGCGGTACGCGAGCTCTTCGCGCAGCACGCACACCGAGAGCACGTCGAGCTTCGGCAGGGCCCCGCCGTACGCGGAAGGCACCAGGTACGGGTAGAAGCCCAGGCGCGCCACGTCGGCTTTGAGCTGCGCGTCGTTGCTGGGGCCGTGCGGCTCGAGCGAGGTGAAGGCCGCGCGCGCCCGGGCCCGCAGCTCGAGGTGAACGGAAGAGAGAAAGCTCGCCGACATCGTCACTTCCCCTGGAAGCGCGCCGGGCGCTTGTTGGAGAACGCGTCGTACGCCTCGCGGAAGTCCTGCGTCTGCATGCAGACCGCCTGGGCGCGCGCCTCGTTCTCCAGCGCGTTCCACAGATCCATGCTCAGTTCGCCGTTGAGCAGCTCCTTGGTCATGCCCAGCGCGAAGGTGGGCCCGGTGGCGAGGCGGGTGGCCCAGGCAAACGCTTCTTCCATCACCTTCTCGGGGGCGACCACCTTGTTGAAGAGCCCGTACTTCTCCGCGGTGGGCGCGTCGATCACGTCTCCGAACATCAGCAACTCGGTGGCGCGGGAGAGCCCGACCACCTTGGGCAGCAGGAAGGCCGCGCCCATGTCAGCGCCGGCGAGCCCGACCTTGGTGAAGAGGAAGGCGATCTTCGCCTTCTCGCTGGCGACGCGGAGATCCGAGGCGAGCGCGATCACCGCGCCTGCGCCCGCGGCGGTGCCGTTGAGCGCCGCCACCACCGGCTTCTTCAGCGCGCGGATGTTCTTGATCAGATCGCACGTCATGCGGGTGAACTCGACCAGCCCCGGCATGTCGCGGGAGAAGAGCTCCTTGATGATGTCGTGCTGATCGCCGCCGGAGCAGAAGCCGCGGCCCTCGCCGGTGATCACCACGCTGCGCACCGAGCTCTCCTTCTGCAGGTCGGCGAGGAGATCGGTGAGCTCGCGGTACACCGCGAAGGTGAGTGAGTTGAGGGTGTCGGGCCGGGTGAAGGTGATCACGCCGACCTGGTCCTTCACTTCGAAGCGGAACGAGGTGGGGTTGAGCACGGGTC
>VFKJ01000183.1 GCA_009885595.1 Myxococcales bacterium
CAGGGTTTCGGGCTGATGGCTCTTGTCACAACTTCGTCATGCGGTCAGGCGCGCGGTGCGAAAGCCTGCCAGATCTCTGTCCGTGCCCACCACGTGGCTGATCACCCGGGAAGCCGACGATGCGCGCGCCGAGCGTGAGGCCCACGGCGAGGGCGCCATCGTGGTGCCGTGCGTGGAGACCAAGCTGCTCCCCTGGCCCTGGCCTTCGTCCAGGAAGAGCCTGACCTTCTTCACCAGCCGCCGCGCGGTCTCGGCCTGGGCCGCTTCGGGCAAGCCCACCCTGGGCAACGTGGCGGCGCTGAAGCCCGCCACCTCCACCGCGCTGGAAGCCGAGGGCGTCCAAGCGGTGGTCACCGCGGACGGCGGCGTGGTTTCGCTGGCGGAGGCGGTGCTGGGGTGGGCGAAGGGACCGCTCACCATCCACTACCCCACCAGTGATCTCGGCCTCAAGTCGCCCGAGCAGGCGCACGCCCTGGAATTGCTCGCGAAGGCCGGCACCGTCGATCGCCGCAGCGTCTACGAGATCACCGCGCCTTCGAACCTGCGCGAAGCGCTCGAGGGCAGCGCCCGCGGTGAATGGGCCATCTCCTTCGCCAGCCCGTCCGCGGTACAACACTTCTTCGGCTCGGGCGCGGTGCTCGAGCAGGCGCCGGTGCGCGTGGCCTGTCTGGGCGCGGCCACCGAGCGAGCCTGGAACAGCGCCCGCCCTGCCGGCTGGCCATTGGCCTTCAACAGCAGAGAAATCTCCACCCACCCCGAGGTCTAAGTCATGGCTCTTTCGATTCCCGTTCGGCTGCGCCGGCTGCGTTCGACTCCTTCCGTTCGCGCGATGTTCTCCGAGACGCAGGTCTCGCTGCGGCAGCTGGTGCAGCCGTACTTCGTGGTCCCCGGCAAGGGCGTCAAGCAGGAGACGCGGCCCGGTTACGGCCTGTGGCAGGTCTCTCCCGACGTGCTGCGCGAGGAGATCGGGCTGCTCAACAAGGCGGGCGTGGGCGGGGTGATGTTGTTCGGCGTGCCCGAGCACAAGCGCGACGACGGCAAGGGCCTCGACGTGCAGATGGAGCCGCTGCGCCAGGCGATCATCGAGTGCAAGTCAGCCGCGCCCGAGCTGCCCCTGTTCGCCGACGTCTGCCTGTGCGCCTTCACCACCCACGGCCACTGCGGCCTGGTGAAGGGCAACACCATCTTGAACGACGAGAGCGTGGTGGCGCTCACCGACATGGCCATTCTGCTGGCGAAGTGGGGCGTCGACTTCGTGAGCCCCAGCGACATGATGGACGGGCGCATCGGGGCGATGCGCAAGGGGCTCGACGAGGCGGGGCTGCAGCACACCTCGATCCTGAGCTACGCGATCAAGATGGCGAGCGCCTTCTACGGGCCGTTCCGCGAGGCGGCGCACTCGGCGCCCGGCTTCGGCGATCGCAAGAGCTACCAGATGCCCGCGGGCAACCGGCGCGAGGCGCGGCGCGAGCTGCTGCTCGACGTGGCCGAGGGCGCGGACGCGGTGATGGTGAAGCCCGCGATGACCAACCTCGATCTCATTCGTGACTCGCGCGAGGCGACGGACCTGCCGATCTTCGCGTACCAGGTGTCGGGTGAGTACGCGATGCTGCGCGCGTCGGGTGACGCGGGGCTGATGGACTTCGATCGCGCGCTCGAGGAGTCGCTGATCGCGATTCGCCGTGCGGGCGCCGATGTGATCGTCAGCTACGCCGCCCGTCCGTGGGCGCTTCGCTGAACATCTCCCTCAGGCGCTGGCGCGCGCTGGAATGAGCGTGCGCCTGAGCTCTCCCAGTCCCTTCATGATGCCCTCGAGCACCTTCGCTTCGTGCGCGATGGCGTGCTGGAGCGCGGGGTTGTCGGTGCGCACCAGCTCCTCGTCGACCTGCTTCAAGTGACGGCGCAGGTGCGCCTCGAGCAGGGTGAGCTCTTCGTTGGTCAGCTCGAGTCGAACGTCATCCATGGCAGCCTCCAAAGGAAGTTCATGAGGGCGAGGGCGGGTCTTCGGACACGAGCTCGGCGGCGAAACGATCGAGCGCCGCCCAGTTCGTGTAGTCGTGGTCCTTCGTGGTGTCGGTGGAGAGCCCCTCGCTCTTCGCGATGCCCTTCATCACGAAGCGCATGAGCCAGTTGTACCTGCGGTAGAGCAGCGCGCCCGCGACGTACTCGACGTGGCCCGCCTTCCAGCCGGTGGTCTTGAAGAGATCCTCGACCGCGTGTTGGGCGTCCCGGCTGTAGCGCTTTCGTCGGTGAGGGTCCTGCGCGTGCTCGGCCGCCGAGGTGGCACCGCCCACCGAGAGCAACGCCGTCTCTTTCAGCTCGAGGGCCCGGCGGTGGCGCTTGATGAAGCTGACCAGCGCGCGCTGGTGGCGGCCGAGATGAACGGGCGAGGCGAGCACGACCCGGTCGAACGGAGCCGGCTCGAGGTCGCCGCTCGCGACGTCGTGCACCGTGACCTCCAGGCCCTGGCCCTTCAGGGTGTCGCCGAGGTGCCGGGCGATCTCCCCGGTGTGTCCTTCGTGCGTGGCGTAGGCGATGAGGACGCGCATGGGCGGCTCTCCTTCGAGCGTGCGCGATGCATCGGCTGGACCGCCCTCCTTCCGGAGCGCTTCGAGGCGGGTCAGCACGGTTTCGAGCGCCCTGGATTCCAGCGCGATGGCGTGCTGCCGCTGGTGCTTCTCGGTGCGGATCAGTTCTTTGTCGACCTGGTCGAGCTGACGGCTGCGGGCCTCATTCACGGCAGCCTCCGCCGCCGAAGGTCACGCAAACTGCATGCGAGCGCGGGCGCGGGCGCAGTGGTTGCGCTTGCGTCGGGTCCGCGACGCAAGGGTCAGCCCGGTGGTTCGGCCGGAAGCGAGGCGAGCGAGGCGATGACCTTCTTGAGCAGGGCCGATTCGATTCTTCGGGCTGCACCTTGCCGTCAGCCAGCACCAGCGCGCGCGCGGCGGTGAGGGCGTCGTCCTTGCGCGTCTTGAGCAGGGCCCAGTCGGGCTCGGCGATCTTCTTGCCGGCCTTCAGGTCGTCCATCAGGGCCTTGAGCTCCGGCTCGGGCACCGACCAGCTTCGGCCCAGGCCCATCACCATCTGCGCTTCGTGCTGTTCGACCTGGCCGTCCACCCACGCGACGAAGAGGAGCAGCTTGAGCACTTCGAGGTTGAAGGTGTCTTCGGCG
>VFKJ01001144.1 GCA_009885595.1 Myxococcales bacterium
ACACCACCGCGGTGCCCGGCGTGGTGAGCTTGGTGAACGTTCCCGACTGGTAACGGAGGATGAGGCCGCCCTCTCCGCCGAGGTAGATGGGGCCGGTGGTGAAGCCGAAGACCCACCAGAGGTTGCCGGTGACGCCCGTCTGCAGGCGCGTCCACCCGGAGCCATCGAAGTGCAGCACCAGCGGCCCCTGGCCGTCTCCGGAATCAGAGCCCACCGTCCACACGTCGCTGTCGCTGGTCCCCCAGACCGAGAGGAGCGCGCTCGGCAGCTTCTTGGCCACCACCGTCCACTTCGGCGGCTCCGGAGGCGGGGGACACGCGCTCGAGGCCAGCGCCAGGATCAGGAGAATCGGAATTCGTTTCATGAGGTGGGAGGGCCCCTGTCGTCCGAGCCACGACGAGGCGCGCTGCATCCCCTCACAACACCCCCACGGGGTGCAAGTCCCGCCTCTCCGGGGCCCCTCGCAAGAGTAGGGTGCGCCGCTTGAGCGAACACCTGCTGCTCGACCGGAACACGTTCCTCACGCGCTTCGGCTCGTCCGATCCGAGCAACCGTGTGCTGCGCCGCCTGCATTCGCTGGCGACCGTCGAGGCCGCGTGGCTCGAGGACAACGCGGTCGAGTGGCTGGAAGACCTGGTGCACTGGCTGTTCGATCGCGGCGAGGCGCCCGGCCGCCAGGAAGGTGAACGCGAGCTCGACACCCGCACCCGGCTGCTGATCACCGCCGCCGAGGAATTACCTCCCTTCGCGGCGCACCTGCGCGCGGCCATCCTCAAGTCGCTGATGGGCAGCTCCGCCACCCTGCTCTTCACCGACACCGGCCTGCCATCGAACTCGGACTTCTGGGGCGAGCTGGTGGCGCGCTTCTCGGACAACCTGCTGCCCTCCCCTCCGGTGGGACGCGAGGTGAGCCGGCTGCTGCGGCGCCTGATCGACTCGCCCGAGCACGCCGAGTGGCTGCTCTCCATGCCCGAGGGCACGCGCGCCCGGCTGACCGCGCTGCTGGGGCTCGACACCGACACGGTGAAGCGGGTGCTCGACCCCGGCCTGCGCGAAGCGGCGGTGCTGCTCGCCTCACGCATCGCCATGCACGGCGTGAGCGACGACCTGCGCAAGCGCATGCCGACGATGCCGGCGGCGAGCTCTCCGTTTCTGCTCGTGCCCGAGCACGTGAAGGGCCTGCTCAAGGGAGAGCTGTCGCTCGCGCCCTTGCTGGCCACCGTCACCGCCTGCCGGGTGTCTCTGCGCGACGTGAGCGCGAGCCTCGACAAGACCGGCATCAGCATCGATCTCGTCTTCCGGCTCGAGCTCATCAACGCGCTGCTCACCCGGCTGCTGCACCTGGTCACCATTCTCTACGGGCTGGAAGAGCAGCGGGAGCTGGCGCTGGTGCAGCTGGAGCGCGAGCTCGTTCGCGGCACGGTCGCCGATCGCACCCTGGCGGCGCTGTGGCAATCGAGCACCCGCCTGCTCGCGCGTCGGGTGGTGGAGCGCGCCGGGAGCTCGGGCGAGGACTACGTCACCCGGACGCGCACCGAGCAGCAGCACATGCTCGACGCGGCGGCCGGCGGCGGGGCCATCACCGCGGTGATGGTGTTCACCAAGTTCTTCATCGCCTTCTCTCACCCGCCGCCGTTCTTCGACGCGCTGCTGGTCGGCCTCAACTACGCGTGGGGCTTCGTGCTGATGCAGCTGCTGCACTTCGCGCTCGCCACCAAGCAGCCCGCCATGACCGCGGCGACCCTGGCGGCGGCGATCGAGGCGCAACGCGACGAAGAAAAGCCCGAGCTCGCACCCCTGGTGGACCTGGTGGCGCGGGCCAGCCGCACGCAGTTCACCGCGCTGGTGGGCAACGTGTTCGTGGTGATCCCCTTCGCCCTCGCCATCGGCCTGTTGTTCGAGGCGATGTTCGGGCACCACGTGCTCAGCGCCGAGTACGCAGAGAAGATCGTCCGCGTCCACCACCCGCTCTTCAGCGTGACCGTCTTCTCGGCGGTGATGACCGGGGTGTGGCTGTGGGCCGCGAGCCTGCTGGCCGGGGCGGCCGAGAACTACTTCGTGCTCCGAGAGCTCCCCGGCGCCATCGCCACCAGCCGGTTGCTGCGCCGGGTGATCGGCGCCAACCGGGCGAGCCGGCTCTCGCGCTTCCTCACCCAGCAGGCCAGCGGCTTCGGCGGCAACGTGGGCTTCGGGCTGTTGCTGGGCTTCATGCCGATGTTGTTCGTCCTGGTCGGGCTGCCGCTCGAGGTGCGCCACGTCACCTTCGTCACCGGGCAGCTCGCCTACGCGGCGCTCGAGCTGGGCCCGGTGGCCTTCACCCGCCCCGACTTCCTCTGGGCGCTGCTGTCGATTCCGATGGTCGGGTTGATCAACTTCGGCGTGAGCTTCGCGTTCGCGATCGTGGTGGCGCTGCGCGCGCGCGGCCTGGGTGTCCGCAGCCAGGTGTCGCTGGCGCGCGCCGTGCTGCGGCGCTTCTTCCGGAGCCCGACGGAATTCTTCCTCGCGCCCAGGGACCCTGCGCCAGCGGCGGCGCAGCCGGTCACTGCCTGAACGGCCGACGTTGTGCCCCAGAAGTGCCGACGCTATCGTTGATAGCATCGAGCGGGACGGGACCCTCACCGGCTTCCGCCTGCAGAAAGTGGGCGTCGGCAACCGCCGGCAGACCTGCATCTGCCAGGGAGTGACCGCGACAGGCGCCTCGCTCAACAAGGTGATCAACGTCACCGCGGGCGCGGCCACCGGCAGCACCTACCCCATCTACACGACGGCCGAGGACGTGGTGATGATCCACTGTGTCTTCGGCG
>VFKJ01000029.1 GCA_009885595.1 Myxococcales bacterium
CACGCTGATCCGGCTTCTCCAGCGCAAGCGCGACAGCGCGGTGATGTACCTCTCGACGGCCGCCTTCCTCGTCTACTTCCTGCGCGGGGCGCTGCTCTCCGCGCTGGGGAGCTGAGCCAGTTCAGTTCGTCGGCCGGGTGGCGACGGTGTCGGTGAACTTCTCGGCGTGCACCAACCACGATGCGGCGTTCTTCACGTAGCGCGCGGTGCCGGCGTCATCCCAGCTCACCGCGAGGCGGGTGAACCCACCATCCATCAGCAGCCGCTTGCCGTCCTTCTCATAGGCGACGGTGACGAGGTTGCCGACCGAGCCGTAGAGCAGCGGGGTGAAGCCAGCGGGCAGCTTGGGCGACCGCGCCGCCCCGCCCTCGCCGTCATACAGCGCGGCGGTGCGGCCATCGGCGGGATTGAACTGCACCGTCGCGATGGTGACCCCCTCGTAGAGGTGCTCGAGGCCGGTGGTGATCAGGTGTCCCGCGCGCAGGCCGACCTTCGCGTGCTTGCCATCGGCGATGCCGACGACCTGGTTCCCCGCGAGGTTGCCTTCCATGCGCAGCCCCGGCACCAGCGCATCGGCCACCCGATTCGCGTCGGCGTAGAGCGGCTCGTTGTCGCCCCAGATGTAGACGCCGTGGCCCGCGTCGAAGAACGCCTTGATCAGCGCGAGGTGCTCGGCCTTCAACATCGGCACGCCCGACGAGATGAGCCAGAGCTGACATGACTTCTCCAGCGCCTTCTTCAGCTCGCCAGGAGAGGGCGTCGCCCCGTTCGGGTACACCACCGACGAGAGGCCCTTCTCTCTGAGCGCGGCGCGCGTGTTCTCCAGGGTGTTGCCGACCTGGTCGAGGATCAGCACGGTCTGCCCGTCGAACGCGCCATCGACCGCGAGGTCGTACTGGTTGCCGCGCGCGTTGCCGTGGCCGTCCTTCGTGATCTCCTTGGGCACCGCCGTCTTTCGCACGGTGACGGAGCCGGTCTGCAGATCGCGCACCTCCTCGTACGCAGCGGCAGGGACATTTTGTCCGGCGGAGGGCGTGTATTGGGCAAACGCCGAGAACGCCACGAGGCAGACCGCTGGAATGAGGGGAGAAGGAGCGCGCATGGCCCCTTCAACGCGCGGGTGCCTGAGTGGATCTACACTCCCCTCATGTGGCGCTTGCTGGTGCTCTCTTCCTTGCTGCTGAAGAAGGACGACGCAAAGAAGAAGTAGTCCGGCGCGCGGCCATCTGACCTTAAGCACTGACCTTAAGCACTGACCTTAAGCACTGACCTTAAGCACTCATAGATGAGTTGAATCGTTCTATAAAGACCTATATATGAGTCCTTACCATGCGATCCGCGGTCGTCGATCTCATCCCGCCC
>VFKJ01000511.1 GCA_009885595.1 Myxococcales bacterium
CGCGCTGAACATCACTCGTCGTAGGTCAGCGGAATGACCGTGACCCGGCCGGCTTCGAGATCGACCTTCGGCACGAACTCCTCGGCGAACGGCACCAGCAGCTCTTCCTTGCCGTCGCGAATGCAGAGGTTCGGCACCGGCCCCGTGCTCCACACCTCTTCGATGATCCCCAGCCGCTTGCCTTCGGGAGTCACCGCCTCGAGGCCGACCAGGTCGCCGTGGAAGAACTCGCCTTCTGCCGGCGGCTCGAGATCTTCACGCCGCACGTGCACCGCTGATCCCACCAGCAGATCCGCGTCGACCTTTCGAACGATCCCCTTGAGCTTGAGCAGCAGATCACTGCCAGGCGATTCACCGACCGAAGTGAGCGTGAACTCCTTCGTTTCACCGGCGCGCGTGACGAGCGTGATGCGCTCGACCTCTTCCATCACCTCGGACGAAGGATCGAACGTCTTGAGGATCACCTCGCCGCCCAACCCATGCGTGCGCGAGATGTAGCCGATGTGCAGGAGCGGCTTCACGGCTGAGCCGGAGCCAGCACCTGCGGTGCAGCCGGTTTGCGATCGTCGAGGATCTCCAGCCGCGCCTTCTCACCCTTCTTCTGGGCAGCGTGCTGGAGCACCGTCCGAAGCGCGTTCACCGTGCGCCCGTCACGACCGATGACCTTGCCGACGTCACCGGGAGCGACCTTGAGTTCATACAAGACGGCGCCTTCCTGCGGCGTCGTCTTGAGCTCGACGGCCTCGGGCTGATCCACCAGCGCGCGGGCCAGGTACTCGACGAGCTCTTTCATGCGCTGAAATTACGCCTTGGGGGCGTTCTTCTTGGTCGCCTTGTACAGGCAGGACACGGTGTCCGACGGCTTCGCGCCGACCTTCGTCCAGTGCGCCCAGCGCTCTTCGTTCACCTGGAACTTCGCGGGCTCGTGGTTCGGATCGTACGAGCCGATGTTCTCGATGAACCGGCCGTCGCGGGGCATGCGGGAGTCAGCAGCGACGACGTGATAAAAAGGACGCTTGGTAGCGCCAGCGCGGGCAAGACGGAGGACGACGGCCATGGTGGAAGACCTCTGAAAAGAAGAGTGAGGGGCGCTCCACTACTTGCAAAGTGCCCGGAATGTCAAGGATCCGCGTTGGCTGCCGGCTCCGCTGCTTTCTTCGCCCCGAGGGGCACAAACGTTCTGTCGTTCTGCGTATTTGCGAGCTGCCCGCAGGCCGCCGAGATGTCCCGGCCGCGGTTGGCGCGGATGAAGGCGGCGACCCCGGCGCGATCGAGGGCGTGACGGAAGCGCTCGGCCTTGTCGTTGACGGTCGTGAAGAAGCCGAGGCCGGGGTTCTCGTTGTACTGAATCAGGTTCACCTTCGCCGGCACGTCGCGCAGCAACGCCGC
>VFKJ01000640.1 GCA_009885595.1 Myxococcales bacterium
GCGGAGTCGAAGGCTGACTTCGCTCAGGGCGAAGGAACGAGGCCCTGCGTGCCCTCGACCTTCACTTTCAGCCCCTTGCGCAGGCCGATCTTCTCCGACCAACCCGACGGCACCTCGAGCACGTACATCGCCTGCTCGTCGGGAGCGCGCGCGGACAACGTCTTCGGCTCGGCCTTCTGCACGATGCCGGCGATGGTGAGATCCGAGCGGATGAAGATCAGGTCGAGGGGGATGAGGGTGTTCTTCATCCAGAACGAGAGCCACTGATCGCCCTTGAAGATGAACAGCATGCCCGTGCCCTCGGCGAGCCCGGTGCGCCACATCAGGCCGCGGGTGCGTTGATCGCTCGTGTAGGCGACCTCGGCATCGACCCGGTGCGTGCCTCCGTACGCGTCCACCAGGGTGACGCGCGCGTGCGGCAGCCTCGGCATCACGTAGTCCTGCGCGGTGATGTCGGTGACGACCGGCTTCGCGGGCGGCGCGGCAGCAGGCGGTGCAGGCGCGACGGGCTTGCTACCCCGCGACTCGCAGGCGCTGAGCATCAGCGCCAGCGCCAGGCACGACGAGAGCGAGCGGCTCACGACGTTCAGGTCTTCGTCGGCTTGTTCAGCAGCCGGCCGGCGAGATCGGCGCCCAGGCTGTCGGTCATCAGGTGCTCGACCACGCTCTCGAAGTCAGTGCGCTGCGAGTCGTCGGAATAGACGAACCTGATGCCCATGCCGGGCTCTTCCCCGTCGGTGGCGGCCCAGACGACCTCGCCGATCAGCTCGAAGGCCGCCGGACGCTGAGGAACGGAGAGCTTGAAGAGGAAGCGCGTGCCGATGGGCAGCGGCTTCTTCGTCTTGATGAAGGTGCCGCCCTTGCTGATGTTCTTCGTGTAGTCCGCGAAGAACGAGTTGAGCTTCTTGTAATCGACCTTGAGCTCAATCGGCGCCCGGAAATGCTCGCGACCTTCGGGTCCTGCTTTCTGATCAGCCACCATTGTCGGGAGAGTATACGTGCCCTCGATGCGCGAAGTCCTGTTTCGCGTGAGGGCCCTGCTTTCCCGCCGCGGCGTACTCGGGTGGTGGGCGACCCTCGCGAGTGTGGGCCTCGGGCTCACGTGGCTCCCGCTGCTGGGCCAACCCGGCTACGAGCTGGCGGCGGGGCTCACGCTCTTGCTCACGTTCCTCGGCGGGGGGCTGGCCATCGCGGCCGCGCGCGCCCGCCCGGGGCTGCTGGCCTCGGCCACCCTGCTCGCGTTCGCCACTCTCCCCGCGCTCGGGCTCGCGACGCTCCGCACCGCGCTGGGCACGCCATGCGATCCGTTCCAGAGCGTGGCGTTCGTCCCGCTGCTGATTCTGCCCACCGCCGCGCTGGTGGCCGTGCTGGGGGCGCTCGCGGCGCGGGTGACCCAGCGCTGGTGGCTGGCGCTGCTCGTCTACTTCGCCTTCGTGCTGATCAGCGCCGTGCCCACCGCGTGGCCGCTCCTCGAGGGGCCGCAGGTCTTCGCCTTCAACCACCTGGGGGGCTACCTCCCGGGGCCGCTCTACGACGAGGAACTGTCCGTGCCCTCCTCCTTGCTGTGGTTCCGGGTGGCGACGCTCTGCCTGGCGGGGGGAATGGGCGCGCTGCTGCAGCAAAGGAGGCTGCGGGGCCTGGGGGCGCTGCTGGTGTTCGGCGCGATCGAGGTGGCGGGCACCTCCTTGGGCTTCCGCATGACCGACGCGGCGCTGAGCGAAGCGCTGGGCGGGGTGGTGGAGACCGACGAGCTCATCCTCCACTACCCGCGCGCGCTCACCGACGCCGAGGTGTCGCGCGTGCTGGGAGACGTGCGCTTCCGGCACCACCAGATCTCCACCTACTTCGGCGCCCCGCCGCCCGGGAAAGTGCGCGTGTGGCTCTACCGCAGCGCGGAAGACAAGCAGCGCCTCGTGGGCGCGCTGCACACCCAGTTCGCCAAGCCCTGGCGGCGCGAGGTGCACGTCAACGGCCTCACCTTCCCTCACCCGGTGATCAAACACGAGCTGGTGCACGCGATGGCCGCGCCCTGGGGCGCACCGCCCTTCGGGGTCGCCGCCGGCTTCTTCGGCCTCGAGCCGCACGTGGGGGTGATCGAGGGCTTCGCGGTGGCGGCCGACAACCCCATCGACGAGCTCTCGCTGCACGAGTGGGCGGCGGCGATGAAGAAGAAGGCCCTGCTGCCAGACGTGGCGAGCCTGATGACGCCCCAGGGCTTCTACGGCGCGCCGGCCAGCCGCGCGTACACCACCGCGGGCAGCTTCCTGCGGTTCCTCTCGGAGAAGTTCGGCAAGGACGCGCTGCGAGCGCTCTATCGCGAGGGGGACTTCGAGCGCGCGTTCGGCCAGCCGCTGCCTTCGCTCGCCAGGGACTACGAAGCCTTCCTCGATTCGGTGCCGCTGCAGGCCGACGCGGTGAACCAGGCGTTCGGGCGCTTCCGGCGAGGCAGCCTCTTCGATCGCCCCTGTGCGCGCGAAGTGGGGCGGCTGTCGGCGCAGGCGGGCGCGCTGATGCCCACCGATCCTCAACGCGCGAAGGAGCTGCTCGCGCGGTGCCGAACGCTCCAGCCCGACGAGCCTTCCCACGCGCTGGCTGAAGCAGGCGCGTTGCGGCGACTCTCCGAGGAGGAAGCGAGCCGCAAGCTGCTCGACGCCGAGCTCCAGCGCCTCGAAGCCGAACCAGCGCCCTGGGCCGAGGCCGCGCTCGCCCGCGCCGATCTCGCGCAGGAAGAAGGTGATCGGGAGACCGCCACGGCGTTGTGGAAGCGGATCCTCGAGCGGCAGATCTCCCCCGCGATGGAGCGCACCTCGCAGGTCCGCCTCGACGGCCTCGAGGTGGACGCAGTGCAGCGCTTCTTCCGCCCCGGCGACGACGACGTGAAGGCGTTCCTGCTGGGCGAGGCGAGCCGCGCGCACCCTGAGTCCTGGGCCGTGCGCTACCTGCTGGGGCGCCGGCTGCAGCAGGCCGGGGAGTCAGCCACCGCGCTGCCCGTGCTGGACCAACTGCTCAACGAGGGACGCCTGCCCGACGCGGTCGCCAAGGAGACCACCCGGCTGGCGATCGAGGCCGCGTTCAGCCTCGGGCGCTGCGACGAGGTGAAGAGGTGGGCCAGCCGGAGCCGCTTCGGGCCCGCCTTCGACGCCCGGGCAGCCGACTGGGTCGAGCGTTGTGCCTTCGCGTGGCCTTGAGTAGAGCCCCAGCCGGACGAGCGGCACGTCGGGTGCAATTTTCTCAACGCAATCGGAGCTTTCGCAGGGTTATGGGGCTCCGCAGTGACATTTTGGCAGGCCGGGGGTTCGACGCCCGGCCATTCAGTCTGATGGAGCACACGATGCGGAAGTTCATTCCTCTGGTTGCCGTCCTGGCCCTCGCCCTCGCCGGCTGCAGCCCCAAGAAGATCCCGGGGACGGACCTCGATGACACCAGCGACACCCGCGCGGTGATCGACGTGCTCCAGAAGTACCGGCAGGCGGTCGAGGCGAAGAACACCCAGGCCCTGCAGCAGCTGGCAGACGAGTCGTTCCGGGACGATGGCGGCAGCTCGGCCCCCGAGGACGACCTGGACTTCGCCACCCTCCCCGCCAAGGTCGCCCAGCGGCTGGCGAAGATCAGCGAGCTCAAGCTCGACGTCACCGTGCGCCGCATCGAGTTCGACGACGACGCCAAGATGGCCCGGGTCACCTACAGCTACCAGCTGTCCTTCAAGATGCCCGAGTACAGCTCCCGCACCCAGAGCGAAAATGACATCAAGCAGATGCTCTTGAAGCGGGTTGGCGACCAGGAGTGGAAGATCACCTCCGGAATCTGACTCCCCTATCGTCGGCCCCCCAGCGAACACTCGTTGACACCTCCGAAACGCGGTCGATATATGGCCGCGCTTCCTGAAGGTTTTGCTCTTCGTGCACCTGAGGCGTCCCACATGGCAACCGACACAGAGAACGAAGGCGGCTGGAAGAAGCGTGAGAGCTTCGGCTCGGCGATGGTTCAGATCTTCATCGTCGGCTTGCTCCTCGCGCTTACCGTCTTCCTCGTGTACCGACGCGGCTCGAACAAGCGCGACATCGCCGAGCTGATGCAGCAGGCGCGACAGACCGCGCTCAAGGGCAACGCGGGCGACCTTCGCAAGGCGATCAAGCTCGCCGACGAGGCGCTGGCGAAGGACGCCAACGCCGGTGACCCGAACGCGTTCGAGGCCGCGATGTACACGGACCTCTGGATGATCCACCACGAGCCGGGCGCCGAGGCGAAGGCCAAGGAGTTCCTCGAGAAGGCCAAGAAGGTCGATGCCCAGACCGAAGATCGGTACGGCGCCGAGGCGATGCACCTGCTGGCGAAGGGCGACTTCAAGGGCGCCGAGAACTTCGTGGAAGACCTGCGGAAGAAGGGCGGCTCGGGCGCGCGCATCTTCTACGCGCAGGCGCTGGCCATGAAGTACCAGGGCAACCTCAAGCTCGCGGGCGTCGGCTTCAAGGCGTCGGTGGACAAGGCCTGGAAGGATCTCAACTACGCCTCGGGCTGGGGCGAGCAGCTGATGGAAGAAGGCACCCCCGGCGCGCTCGACGCCTTCACCAAGGCGACCGGCCAGAACTCGGAGCACTTCCGTGCGCGGCTCGGCCTCGCGCTGGCCCGCGTGCAGCGCAAGGATCGCGTCGGCGACGCGGAGAACATCATCAAGGAGCTGCAGACCCGCGACGCCGAGCTCTCGCCCCCGCAGCGGGCGCGCGCGCTCGCGATCAGCGCGGCGATCTTGAACATCCAGCAGCAGTACGACGCCGCCATCACCTCGGCCGACCAGGCGATCGCCCTCAACCCCGACGACGGCTGGGCGCTGCTGGCCAAGGCCAACGCGCTGGCGTTCAAGAAGGATCCCGGCGCTCCCGCGGCCTACGACGCGCTGGTGGCCAGGGCGCCCGCCGCGCCCACCTTCTACTTCGAAGGCGCCGCCAACCTGCTGAAGGCCGGCATGCCCGACGCGGCGATGGCGCTGCTCTCGAAGTACGAGACCTTCTTCAAGAACGTGAAGAACCAGACGATCGACGGCAAGGAAGAGATCTACCTCGACCGCGACGATCGGTACTGGCTGGCCCGCGGCGAGCTGCTGCGCACCGGCGGCAAGCCCGACGAGGCGATGGCGGCCTTCGACAAGGCGATCGCCGCCAAGAGCATCAACTTGAGCCGCGCCTACTATTCCAAGGCCGCGCTGCTGGTGGAGAAGAAGGAGTGGGACAAGGCGGGCGAGCTGCTCGTCGACATCACGCCGCCGGACGGGTCGGGCCGCATTCCCGAGGCGTACATGGCGATGGGCGAGATCCTCTTCCAGAAGAAGGAATGGGGCCCTGGCTGCCAGAACTACGCCTTCGCCCTCACGCGCATGAAGGCCGCGCAGGAGCCGCGCGAGAAGCTCAACGATCTGCTCACCGACGTCGAGAAGCGGCTCAAGTCCGCCAACCAGCGCGACATCGCGAAGGTCTGGGTCGAAGAGGCCAAGCCGCTGATTCAGTGACGCTCACCGCGTCCAGCTGGCAGTGACGAGCTGCCAGCCGTCGTCGGTCTTCTGCACGTCAGCCTCGATGGCGTAGCTGCTCGCGTCGGGCGCGGCGCCGTCACGGCCGAACAGGAACGTGCCCTTGAAGTGACCCGAGGTGGGCGAGTTCACCGTCACCTCGAGCAGCGGGTTGAGCACCACCAGCTGCCTGGCCCCGAAGAACTGGCCGGCGATCAGCTGCTTGAGCTCGGTCTTGCGCAGGCCTCCGCCGCTGAACTCCTCAGCGATCACCTCGGTCACCAAGGCGATGTCCCGCTTCTCGGCGCGGACGATCACCTTCGCCACCAGCGCGCGGATCTCGTCTTCGGGGGAGAGCTTCTCTTTGGGCCAGGCGAAGTAGACGGCCAACGCCACCAGGACGGCGATCGCCGGCCCCGCGAGTTGGCGGGGGCTCATTCCATCACCAGCTCGTCGGCGTCGAGGATCTCCACCGGCCGCATCGCCTCGCCGATGGCCTTGAGGCGGCGATCGGACAGCCCCTCGAGGTACTCGCGGATCTTCGGGTGCTGCTTGATCAGCGTCTCGAACGCGGGCCGGCCGAGGATGGCGACGGCCGTCTTCCGGCTGGCCGCCACGGTAGCGGTCGCGCGCAGCCCCTTGAGCAGCGCGATCTCTCCGGCGAGATCGCCCTCGCGAAGAATGGACAGGCTCATCACCCCGCCGTCGGCGTCTTCCTTCTGCACCACCAGCTCACCGGCGAGCACCAGCACCAGCCCCGTCACCTGGGCGCCCTCGGTGATCGCCTTCTCCCCCGCCGCCAGCGCCTTGAACTCGAAGCGACCGAGCAGCTCGGGCCGCTCGGCCTCGGGCACGTTGGCGAAGAGCGGCGAGGTGGCGATCAGGTTTCGGGCCATGCGCTGCTGGGCGAAGGTGGCGAGCACCGCCGGCACCGAAGGGAAGGTGCGGGCGATCTGGTTGAGATCTTCACGCTCGATCTCGAGCAGGTCGCAGTCGCTCACCGCGGTGATGGTCGAGGTGGGGGCGGCGCCGGTGAGCATCGAGATCTCACCGAAGATCGAGCCGCCGCCGAGGAAGGCCAGGGTCTTGGCTTCGCCCTCGACCTGGCGGCTGACCTCGGCCTTGCCGGCGACCAGCACGAAGATGCGATCGGTGGTCTGCCCTTCCTTGCAGATCACCTCGCCCTCCTTGACCTCGTGGTAGTCGACCAGTTCGACCAGGTCGACGAAGGCGTCGCGCTCGAGATCGGCGAAGAGCGGCAGCGGCGGGCGCGCCTCGGGATCGGCGGTGGCGCTGGAATCGACCCCGCCCAGCACGCTGATCGCCTGGTCCGAGAGATCCGAGCCCTGGAGCGTCATCAGGTCGAGCTCGCTCTTGCCGTCGTACATGCTCTCGGGCGGCAGCGGGGGCGGCCCCCCGGCGCGGCCCCCCACCACCCGGGCGGCGCGGGCGTGAATGCGGGCGAGCGTCTCGCGAATGCGGCGCTCCTTGGGCGCCATGGGCAGCGCCTGCAGGCAGGCGGCGATGGCCGACAGCAGGTAGTCGCGCCGCAAGAGCCCTTCCGCGCAGGCGTGCAGCACCGCCACCGCGCGCTCCGCCTCGCCCATCTTCTGGTAGCAGCGGGCCGCGAGCATGCGGGCCCGGTGATCGGCTGGCTGCCGGCGCACCGCCTCGGCGAACACGCCCAGGGCGCGCTCCCAGTTCCCGTCGGCGACGAAATCCAACCCCAGCTCACGAAGCGACTGACTCATGGTGATGCCTCTGTTCGAAAGGGCGAGGGCCTTCAGGGCGCCATGGCGGCGAGCTGGTTCTTGGCCTTCTCGTGCACGGTGGAGCCGGCGTCCGTCACCTGCACCACGATCTTGAACTTGCGAATGGCCTCGCGCGGATCGCGATCGCGAATCACGTAGGCGGTCTGGAAGAGATCTTCGGCCTTGCCCGCGACGTCGTCGAGCCCGGCGCGCGCCTTGGAGTCATTGGGATCGAACCTCGCGGCGTCCCTGAACATCTGCCAGGCGGTGATCAGATCGTCGCGCAGCAGCGCTTCCTTGCCCGCGACGATCGCCGCGGCGCCGATCTTGTCCTCGAGCTCCTGGCCGTACTTGTTCGCCCGCAGACCCATCTGGCCGTAGAGCTGGTGGGCGACGCGCAGCGGCTTGGCGGCCTGGGCGAGCGTGCCCTGGCGGAACTTCTTCATGCCTTCGTCGTAGTTGCGGCCGAAGTTGGGAATCTGCCCCTGCAGCTTCTTGGCGCGCCCGTAGATCTCCTTCTCGTTGCCGAAGGCGTCCATCACCCGCGCGCACTCGCTGGCCGCGCGTTCCCACTCGCCGCCGGCGAACTTGCGCTCGACCACCACCATCGCCTCGTTCATCTCCTGCTCTTTGCGCGCCTTGGCCGCGGCGGCGGCGTTGCGGGCGGCGGCGGCGGAGTCCTTGGCGTCGAGCGCCTTCTGCTCTTCCATCTGCCGCTCGAACTCGGCGATCGCCTGCGCAGGCCCGGCCTGGATCTCGAGGGGGAGCTCGTTGAGCACCGACTTGGCGGACTCCAGCTCGCCCGCGGCGAGGAACTCCTGGATCTTCTCTTTCTTGTAGGCGACCTCGGCCTCGGCCAGCTCGGCGCGGACCTTGAGCTTCGCTTCCTCGCCCTTGACGCTGCCCTTGCCGCTCTTGTCGAGCGCCTTCTTCGCGTCCTCGAAGCGCTTGGCCTCGATGGCCTTCTTCGCGTCGTCGAGCGCGGTCATGAAGGCCAGCTCGTCTTTGGCCTGAGCGCCCAGTTTGGTCTTGTCGATGCCGGGCTGGAGCTTCTCGGCCTCGGACACCAGCGCCACCACCCGCTCGTAGTCGCCTTCCCGGGCGGCGTTGCGCGCTTCCTGCATCCTGGAGTCGGCGATCGCCTTCGCGGGATCGATGGGCGCCGGGGGCGGCGGGCGCAGCGCGATGCCCCCGATGAGGATCAGCAGCACCACCGCGACCAGCGCGACGATGCCCAGCCGCACCGGCTTGGGCAGGGCCTGGAACTTCGCCGCGAAGCCGCCGTCAGCGCCGTCTTTGCGCGAGGTGCGGACCGGGCGAACGCGGCTACCGGGCTTCTTCCCTTCGCCCGTGCTGGTCTTCGCAGGGGCTTCCCCGTCAGCCACGGGCGCTTCGGCGTCGGGCTCGCCTTCGGTGACGGCCTGCTTCTCTCCCGAGGGCTTCTTCTCGGGCACCGCCGCGACGGCGGCCTTCTTGTCGGCGTCCTTCTTCTCGTTCTCTTCGCGGGCCTTCTTGAAGGCGGCCAGCTCGTCGACGAAGCGGATCTTCGTCTTGCCGATGGAGATCTCGTCGCCGTGCTCGAGCTTCTTCTCGGCCACCTTGGTGCCGTTGACCTTGGTGCCGTTGCCCGAGCCACAGTCCTTCAGCAGCACGCCGTCGTCGCCGTAGATGAGCTCGACGTGGCGGCGCGAGACCGACTGATCGCTCAAGAGCAGGTCGACGCCCGGGGTGCGCCCGATGACCATGCGCACGCCCTTGAACTTCTTCTTCTTGCCCGCATCGGGGCCCGCGATGATCTCCAGCTTGAGCGGAGGACCGGCGCGAGTGGCGTTGGCGTCGTCGGCGCCCTCTTCGTCTTCACTGGCGGCCGGGTCATCGACCTCGAGCGCGGGCAGGGCCTTGGTGCTCGAGCCAAGCTCGGGATCGAGCGCCTCGAGCCCATCGCCCTCGAGACTCACGTCACCCGCCAGGCCCTCTTCCTCGTCCTCTTGCGCCTGGTAGTTCTGCCCGGTGCGATACGAGCCGTCGTCCTCGCTGGGCTCCGGGGCGCGGGCGCGCGCCTGCGTCTTGCTGTTCACTTCCGGATCGGCGACGGGGGCGCGCGCGCGGATCTTTTTCGCCCCCGCCAACGGGTTGGGGGCGCGATGCTGGGTGGCGTTATCCACCTCGGGATCGTCGGAGACGACCGGGTTGGCCGCGCGAGCCTGCGTGCGGTTCTCTCGCTCGGGATCGTTCTCGAGATCGCCGGTTCCACGCGAAACACTTTTCCGGGGTGGGGCCATTGGCTGATCGAAAAGTCTAGCAGGTCAGGCTCAGGGGCGTTGTTAGTGTTCGCGCCCCATGGCGCGTACTTCGACAGCCCTGAAGCAACCTCCAGCCTCTCGCGGTCCCCTCCTCCCCGTTCAGCTATGTGAACGATTGCTCTCGGCGGGGATGGAGCGGGGGGCGGACTTCGCCGAGGTCTACGTCGAGCGCAACGAGTTCACCGCCGTCACCCTCGAAGAAGACAAGGTGAAGAGCGCCCAGAACGGCCTGTCGCAGGGCGTGGGGGTTCGGGTGATCTCGGGCGCGAAGGTCGGGTACGCGTATTCGGACGACCTCGACGAAGAGGCCCTCTTCCGCGCGGCGCGCACGGCGGCCTTCATCGCCCACGGGGGCGGCAGCGAGCGCTCGTTCCAGGTGACGCGCACCCCGCTGCCCACCTTCTACCGACTCGACGATCACCTCGCGGCGGTCGAGGTCGCGCTCAAGCGCGATCTGGTGGTGCGGGCGAACAAGGCGGCGCGCGCCTACGACAAGCGCATCAAGCAGGTGATGTGCAGCTGGGCCGATTCCACCAAGCAGGTGCTGGTGGCGAACACCCTGGGGCGGCTGGCGGAGGACACGCAGGATCTCTGCCGCCTCTCCACCATGGTGGTGGCCGAGGGCAAGAAGGACGAGCGGCGCACCGGCTCGTTCGGCGGCGGCGGTCGCGTCTCGTTCAAGCACTTCGACACCTTCACCCCCGAGCTGGTGGCGCGCGAAGCGGCGCGGCAGGCGATCGCCGGGCTGGGGGCCGCCGATGCGGAGGCCGGCCAGCAGACAGTGGTACTGGCGCCGGGCTGGAGCGGCATCCTGCTGCACGAGGCGGTGGGCCACGGGCTCGAGGCCGACTTCATTCGCAAGGGCACCTCGCTCTTCACCGGCAAGCTCGGCCAGAAGGTGGCGAGCGATCTGGTCACGGTGATCGACGACGGCACCATGGCCAACGCGCGCGGCTCGCTCAACGTGGACGACGAGGGCAACGCGGCGCAGTTCAAGGTGCTGATCGAGCGCGGCGAGCTCAAGGGGTACATGTACGATTCGCTCAACGCGAAGCTGATGGGCCAGCAGACGACGGGCAGCGGGCGGCGCGAGTCGTTCAAGCACCTGCCGATGCCGCGCATGACGAACACCTACCTCGCGCCGGGTGAAGACACCCCCGAGGACATCCTCCGCTCGGTGGACAAGGGCGTGTACTGCGCGAACTTCGGCGGCGGCCAGGTGGACATCACCAACGGCAACTTCGTGTTCGAGGTGAGCGAGGCCTACGAGATCAAGAAGGGCAAGCTGGGGCGGCCGCTCAAGGGGGTGACGCTGATCGGCGTGGGTCCCGAGGCGCTCAAGAACGTGAGCAAGGTGGGCAACGATCCGAAGCCCGATCCCGGCATGGGCACCTGCGGCAAGGACGGCCAGAGCGTGCCGGTGGGCGTGGGGCTGCCGACGCTGCGCATCGACAACATGACGGTCGGCGGTACGAAGGTCGGAGGTGCCAGGTGAGCGCGACGAACTACGAGGCGTTGGCGAAGAAGATCGTGGCGCGCGCGCTCAAGCGAGGCGCCAGGCAGGCCGAGGCGTTCCTGCAGGTGGGCCGCTCCGCCGACGTGCGCGTGCGCGACGGGGAGATCGAGGATCTCACCCAGGCCACCAGCAAGGGCGTGGGCGTGCGGGTGTTCGTGACGAACCGGCTGGGCTTCGTGTGGACGAGCGACTTCGACCCTTCCTCGCTCGACACCATCATCGATCGCGCGATCGCGCTGGCCCAGATGTCGGCGCCCAACCCGCTCAACGGGCTGCCCGACCAGGACACCCTGGGGAAGTTCCCCGACGTGGGCGCGCTCTACGACGAAGAGGTCGCGAGCCTGCCTCCCGACTGGAAGATCAACGCGTCGATCGAGATGGAGAAGGTGATCAAGGCCTTCGATCCGCGCATCACCGCGATGGACTCGGTGGGCGCCGGTGAGTCGGTGAGCGAGGTGTACCTGGCCTCGAGCGCTGGCGTGCACGGCAGCTACCAGGGCACCAGCGTCTACCTCTACGCCTCTCCGGTGGCGTCGGAGAACGGGCAACTGCAGACCTCGTACTGGTACGACGCCAAGCGCTTCTTCGAGGATCTCGCGAGCCCCGAGAGCGTGGCGAAGAAGGCGGCGGAGCGCGCGGTGCGGCTGCTGGGCGCGAAGAAGGTGAAGTCACAGAAGTGCCCGATCGTGCTCGACCCCACCATGGCGGCGGGCTTCATCGCGAGCATCGCGGGCGCGGCGAACGGCGACGCGGTGTTCAAGAGGTCGTCGTTCCTCGCGTCGAAGCTGGGCAAGCAGATCGCGCCCGAGCACGTGACCATCACCGACGACGGGCTGCGCAAGCGCGGGCTCGCCACCTCGCCCTTCGATGGTGAAGGCGTGCCCACGAGGCGCACGCCGCTGGTGGAGAGAGGCGTGCTCAAGGCGTTCCTCTACGACGCCTTCACCGCGCGCAAGGCGAAGACGAAGAGCACCGGCAACGCCTCGCGCGGCTACCGCAGCCTGCCGTCGATCGGGGTCAACAACCTGGTGCTCGAGCCGGGCACCAAGACGCCGGAGCAGATCATCAAGGAGATCCCCAACGGCTTCTACGTGACCGCGATGCTCGGCCACGGCGCCAACACCGTCACCGGCGAGTACTCGCGCGGCGCCAACGGGTTGTGGATCGAGAACGGTGAGCTCACCCGGCCGGTGCAGGAAGTGACCGTCGCCGGAAACTTGAACGACATGCTGATGCAGCTCGACGCCATCGGAAACGATCTCACCTTTCACGGCTCGACCGGCGCCTCGACGATTCGCTTCAAGGAACTGACCGTCTCAGGAGAGTGACCCATGGCTGCCAGGAAGATCGTCAAGAAGCCGAAGGCCGCGCGCAGGAAGAAGGTCGAAGCGAAGACGAAGGGCCTGGGCGCCAGGGAGATGTCGGCCTCGCTCGACGGCCTCGAGCTCGCCAAGCTGGTCGAGAGTGACGGCGGCCAGATCGTCGGCAGCTACAAGGAGCCGCTGGGCGGCAAGCACGTGGTGGTCGCCGCGCTGCCGATCGACCTCGTCGAGCCCACGCCCTACCAGCGCGATCGCAGCGAGGCGCACGTGAAGAAGCTCGCCAACGCGATGGAACGGGTGGGCCGCTTCCTCGACCCCATCATCGCGGTGCGCAAAGAGGGCAAGTACTGGACACCCAACGGCAACCACCGCCTGGGCGCCGCCAAGCTGCTGGGCCTCAAGTCGATCGTGGCGCTGGTGATCCCCGAGGAGGACGTGGCCTTCCAGATCCTCGCGCTCAACACCGAGAAGGCGCACAACCTCAAGGAGCGCTCGCTCGAGGTGATCCGCATGCACCGCGGGCTGGTCGGCGCGAAGGCGGGCAACGAGAGCGACTACATCGGCTTCTTCGAAGAGCCGCACTTCATCACCTTCGGCGCGGCCTACGAGAAGCGGCCGC
>VFKJ01000423.1 GCA_009885595.1 Myxococcales bacterium
ACTGGGTCGACACCACCCCGAACCCCGGTGGCAACCCGCCCCCCTGCAGCACGGACGTGCCGTATTACGACCCCACCGATCCGGACTTCTGCCGTGGCCACCTCGCGTGTGATCGCACCACCAACAGCTGCGAGTGTCCCTCTGACTGCGGCGGCAACCCGCCTCCGGGCAAGGTCTGCGATACCAACAAGCTGGTCTGCGACTTCGTGTGCACCAGCGACTGCGCGGGCACCTGCAGCCAGTTCCAGGTCTGTGACGTGCCGAGCTGCTCGTGCAACTGCCGCCAGTCGGCGTCGTGCCCGGCCGGCTACACCTTCCAGAACGGCGGCGGCACCTGCGGCTGCGTCTGCGACACCACGGCGCTCAACTGCGGCGCGACCTACAACGCAGATCCGCTCGCGTGCAGCTGCGTGTGCAAGAGCGATTGCGGCGGGTGCGCGGCGAACGAGACCTGCAACCGCTCGACCTGCACCTGCACCAGCGGCATCAACTGAGCTGCCGCCCCAAAGGCTGACTAGAACAGCTGCCGTCCCGCGGGCTCGAGGGCGCGGTAGCTCTTGTTCGCCTCGCGGAGCAGATCTTCGCTGGTGCGCACGGTGTCGGCGGGGAACACCGCGCCGCCGCAGCGCACGGTGACGCCCTGCCTGCGCTCGACGCCCTCGGCCACGATGTCCTTCATCACGTCGAGGATGCGCTGGGCGACCAGCTTGCCGCCCGCCAGATCGGTCTCGGGCAGCAGCAGCACGAACTCGTCGCTGTCGATGCGAAAGAGCCGATCGGCCGAGCGCAGGCAGGTCAGCACGCCCTGGAAGAGGCGCGTGAGGTACGCGTCACACGCGTCGCGGCCGAGCTTGTACCGAAGCCCCGGGTAGTCATCGAAGCCGAACAAGAGGCACGCGGCAGGCCGGCCGTAGCGGCGGCTGCGCGCGAGCTCGGCGTCCAGGCCCGCCTTGAGCTGCGAATACGTGCCCGCGCCGGTGACCGGGTCCACCACGCGAAACTGCGCCAGCTCGGCTTCCGCGTCGAACAGGCGCCGGCGGTACTCGCGCACCATCAACGCCGAGTTCATGCGCGTGTGCAGCTCGATCAGCTTGAAGGGCTTGGTGACGAAGTCGTCGGCGCCCAGCTCCATGCCGCGGATCTTCCCGTCCATCTCGCCCATCGCGGTGAGGATGATGATCGGCAGGTCGGTGAAGCGCTCGTCTTCGCGGGCCCACTTCAGCACCGAGAAGCCGTCACGCCGGGGCATCATCAGGTCGAGCAAGACCAGGTCTGGCTGGTGTTCGACGATCTTCTCGATCGCCTCGTTGCCGTCCGCGGCGGCCACCACGCGGAAGTTCGAGGACTCGCAGAGGTCCGTGAGCAGCATCCGCGTCGGGTCATCGTCATCGACGACGAGGATCAGGCGGTTGCTGAAGTCGAGGTCCTTCCTGATGGGGCTCGCCACGGAGCCACCTTCATATCAGGCATTGACCACGGCGCCCTCGGGGACCTCTTCCGAGATGCGGCGGGTACGGCCCTTGAGGAACTCGATCACCTCGGCGTCGGTCCGGTTGTCCCCCGGCAGCCGCACGAAGGCCTTCGCCAGCCAGTCGTAGCGCTTGAGAAAGAGGAACACCGACACCATCGCGAAGTCGATGCCCTGGAAGACGATGCAACCTTCCTTCAGGTAGCGCTCCACGTTCGCCTCGAAGTCGCCGGGCAGCTCGGTCCAGTGGCGGTTCTGCTTCACGTGGTGACCGATGTGGTACCCGTCGTTGAAGCAGCGCCGGTTGTAGCCGCTGTTGATGCAGGTGATCGAGTTCACGTAGCTGTCGCCGGGGCGGCTGGGGTCGATGAAGGCGTGCTGCCCCCAGTTGCCCAGCATCATCGCGAAGCGCATGAAGAAGTAGGGCACCACGAAGGCGGCCAGGGTCGCCTGCCAGTTCACGAAGCTCATCGCGATCATGAAGGCCACGTGGAGCCCGTCGCTGGTCATCGCGCGGCGGGCCATCGCGACGCGCTTCTTCTTGAGGAAGTACTGCGTGAGCTTCACGTGCGAGGTGAAGATGAAGCGCAGGAAGTAGAGGAACCAGTTGGGAAAGCTGTCTCGCTGGTAGCTCATGGTGCTCGAGAGATCGGCCCGCAGGTTGTTCTCCGCGTGGTGCATGCCGACGTGATGCTCCATGTACCCGGTGGGAATGCCGAACAGCAGGCTCATCGTGTACGGCACCACGCGGTTCATGATGCGGGGCGACTTGAAGAAGGGCCGGTGCATCGTGTTGTGCAACATCAGGATCGCCGGCGGCGCCAACCAGGCGATCTGCACCACCCAGGTGGCGACGGCGAGCCACCACGAGAAGCGCACGTAGAGGGCGATCTGCAGGGGCGCCACCAGCAGGAAGCTGCGCAGCGCCAGGCGCACGAAGACCGCGTCGCGCGGCTCGTAGATCATGCCCTCGATCCACCGCTGGAACGCGGAGTCGGCGTACTTCGGCTCAGTCTTCGGATCGGTGATGGCCGGGACGGTCATGTACGGGAGTCACCTAGGCCAGCGGTGACGGCGTTTCAACTCCCCTGCCAGTCCTTCACGCGGCTCTCGAAGCGGGTGAATTCGCTCAAGAAGACGAGATCGACTGAGCCAATCGGGCCATTGCGCTGCTTGGCGATGATCAGCTCGACGGG
>VFKJ01000453.1 GCA_009885595.1 Myxococcales bacterium
ACCGGCCGGCGCGAGAGCAGCGGGTGGCTCAAGGAGCCCGGCTCCGAGCGGCTGATCAGCGTCGACATCACGCCCTCGAGCGTCTTCGCGTAGGGGCGGGCGGCGATCACCGCGTCTTGCGCGCGGCGCAGCTTGGCGGCGGAGACCATCTTCATGGCCTTGGTGATCTGCCGGGTGTTCTTGACCGACCGGATGCGCTTACGGATGTCGCGAAGGGAGGCCATGGCGGCCGCGCCATAGAGGGCCAGGGAAACCAAGTCAATGAGGAAGGTCCCCCCTGTCCAAGTCTTTGAAGTAGCACGACTTCTGGGGCACTCAGGCGGGTGCGCGGCTTGCTATACCCGCGAGGCTTTGCACTTCCCCAAACGCACCCTGATTCTCCTGCTCTCGCTGGTGGGCTGCGAGTGCCGCCCGCCCGGCCTCGTGAAGACCCTCCCGCCCGACGTGCGGGTCGACACCTACACGCAGCAGGCGGCCTCGAAGATCGACGTGCTCTGGGTGATCGACAACTCCGGCTCCATGGCGGCGCGGCAGGAGAACCTCGCCCGCAACTTCGGGTCGTTCATCGCCGAGTTCACCCGCAACTCCATCGACTATCGCATCGCCGTCACCACCACCGACATCTTCAAGGAAGCGGGCCGCTTCGTGGGCACGCCGAAGATCCTCTCGCCCACCACCCCCAACGTCGCCGCGGCCTTCGCGAACAACGTGAAGGTCGGCATCAACGGCAGCCCGTACGAGGTCGGCCTCGAGGCGGCCCGGCTCTCGCTCGATCTGCAGATGCAGGCGAACCAGGCGGCGGTGATGCAGTGCCAGACCTCGTGCCCCACCACCAACCAGGCGGTCTGCCGCGCGAACTGCGAGACCAACACCGTCTTCCAGTTCCTGCGGCGCGACGCGTACCTGTACCTCATCTTCGTGAGCGACGAAGAGGACCGCTCCAGCGAAGACGTGCGCTTCTTCTACCGCTACTTCGAGACGGTGAAGGGCGTGGGCAACGACGGCACCGTCACCACCGCGGCCATCATGGGCGACGTGCCGAGCAACCCCTGCGGCGCCACCCCGGGCGTTCGCTACAAGGCGCTGTCCGATCTGACCGGCGGCGAGGTGGGCA
The DNA here is from genome assembly GCA_009885595.1 of Myxococcales bacterium. Taxonomy (GTDB): domain Bacteria; phylum Myxococcota; class Myxococcia; order Myxococcales; family Myxococcaceae; genus Archangium_A. The sequence goes on from VFKJ01000453.1 coordinate 1,115, forward strand.
GCATCTGCGACGCCAACTTCTCCACCACCTTAGGCAAGCTCGCCCGCAACGCGGTGGGCCTCAAGCGCAAGTTCGCGCTGCAGGTGAAGCCGAACATTCAGACGCTCGAGGTGCACCTGCGCTACCCCTGCAACGTGCCGGCTGATCAGATCGCCGGCTGCGCGTCGGTCGATCGCACCGCCTGCATGGGCGCGCCCGTCGACTCGATGAACGTGGTGTGCACGCCCAAGCAGGGCGCCCCCGATGGGTGGACCTACGAAGAGGGCGGCAACCTCGTCTTCTTCGCCGGTGAATCCGTGCCCGGGCTCTCGGCCCAGATCGAGCTGCAGTATTACGAGGAAGGGAAGGGCCCTTGAGACGTGTTGCCCTGCTGGTGCTCGTGGCCCTGGTGGGCTGCAACAACCAGATCGTCACCAAGACGCTTCCGCGGCTGTCTCCTCCAGGCTCGCCCGTCGACTTCGGCACGTTGCCGGTGCTCATCCAGAAGAGCATCGACATCCCGCTCACCAACGTGGGCCGCGCGAAGATGACCATCTCGAACGTCGCGCTGGCGAAGGACGACGGCATCTTCCGCATCGAGAGCAAGCCCGAGGTGGTCGAGAGCGGCAACACCGAGAACATCGTGGTGGTCTTCACGCCCGCGGCCGAGACGAGCTACGAAGACACGCTCAGCTTCGACACGGACGACGACGAGAACCCGCACCTCGAGCTCGCGCTCATTGGCATCGGCAGCACGCGCGCGATCATCGAGGTGCAGCCCGCGATGCTCGACTTCGGCCGCGTCGCCGAGTGCGCCTCCACGGTGCAGTTGGTGACCATCTTGTCGAAGGGCACGGCGGACCTGTTCGTCGAGGAGATCGCCTTCACCGAGGGCACCTCGCCCGCGTTCTCCTTCGTCGGCTCGGTGCGGCCGGCGACCGTGCAGACCATCGGCGCCAACGGGTTGCCCGGGCAGATCCAGATCACCGTGCGCGTGTCGGCGGCGGCGGCGAGCGAAGGCATGCTCACCGGCGGCATTCGCATTCGCTCCACCGATCCGGAGCGGCGCGAGGTGATCATTCCCATCACCGCCACCGTCAACCGCGCGCCCGTGCCCAACATCGCCATGCTCGGCAACGGCGCGCCCGGGCAGCGGATCGCCCTCGACGGCTCGGCCTCGATGGATCCCGATGGCGACAACCCCATCACCCACAAGTGGACCATTCGCAGCAAGCCGCTGGCGTCTTCGACCACCATCGCCGCGCCCGAGCAGGCGGTCACCGAGATGACGCTCGACGCGATGGTGCCGGGTGCCTACGAGGTGCAGCTCGACGTCACCGACGCCACGGGCGCGAAGTCGTGCGCGCCCGCGCGGGCGACGGTGGTGGCCACGCCCGCGCAGAAGCTGCTGGTGGAGATGTTCTGGGACAACCCCGGCACCGATCTCGATCTGCACGTGCTGCGCAACCCGATGGCGCTGCTCAACTCCGTGCCGGACGACTGCTTTTACCAGAACCGCGCGCCCGACTGGGGCGTCACCGGGGACAGCACCGACGACCCTGGCCTCGTGCGCGACGCGCTCACCGGCTACGGCCCGGAGGTCTTCGGCTACGTGAACCCGGTCGACGGCACCTATCGGGTCGCGGTCGCGTACGAGAACGAGCTGCTCAGCCCGATGCCCAGCAGCAGGGTGACGGTGCGCGTCTACCTGTTCGGCATCTTGAAGGCCGAGTCGAGCAAGACGCTGCAGCACCGCGGTGACATCTGGGAAGTGGTCGACGTGACCTGGCCCAGCGGCGACGTGACGGTGTTGCCATGAGAGTGCGCCCCTCACCCCGACCCTCTCCCCGCTGCGCAGGGAGAGGGAGACAAGAGGCGCTTCTTCTCGTGCTCCTCCTCACCGCCTGCCCGCCCCCCAAGCCCGTCGTCGACGCCGGAACAGAACCCGAGTGCATGACCCGCTCCGACTGCGATGCGGGCCTCGTCTGCACCACCGAGCAGTACTGCTCGGCCTGCACCACCTCCGGCCAGTGCAGCGTGAAGGAAGAGTGCGTCGCCGACACCCGCCTCTGCGCCCTGCGCGCGGGCTGGGGCACCCAATGCGCGGTGAACGACGACTGCCAGGCGGGCTCCTGGTGCAAGCAGGGCCTGTGTCAGGCGCGCTCCGAGGTCTCGCTCTGCGTGGGAGGCCTCAGCAGCGAATGCCCGCAAGGTGAGCGCTGCAACCGCATCACGCTGGTCTGCGAAGAAGACCTCGGCTGCTCCATCGACGACGACTGCTCGGCCGGAGAGATCTGCAACACCGGCTCGCGCCAGTGCCAGCCGCGCTGCACCCTCGACACCCAGGCCGACGTCTGCGCCGCGGGTCAGCGCTGCGTGGCCGAGAAGTGCGTGCAGTGCGCGGGCGACGCCGAGTGTGGCCCTGGCCTCACCTGCGACAGCGCGGGCAACTGCTCTGCGGGCACCCGCTGCTACACGAACCGTGATTGCACGGTGCCGCTGGTGTGCCTGGTGCAGACCGGCGCCTGCCTGCCCAAGGCCCCCGCGTGCACCAGCGACGACAACTGCGCCAGCAACCAGCGCTGCGAGGTGACCAGCGGCCGCTGCATCGCGCGCGACTGCCAGCCCGATCGCTACGAGCCCAACAACGACGACACCCGCGCGTTCGGGGTCGCGCCCGGCCCATATCGCGGCCTCACCCTCTGCCCGGCGGACACCGACTGGTATTCCATCGCGCTCTCCCGCGGCGATCTCCTCGGGGTGAACGTCGACGCCGATCCCTTCGCGGAGAACAACTTCACCACCGTGGTGAAGGACACCAGCGGCCGCACGCTCTCCGGAGGCCGGCTGCTGGTGAGCTACGTGGCGCCCGTGCCCGCCACCTACTTCGTGGTGGTGAGCACCATCGATCCCTTCCAGACGTACGACGTCACCTTCCTCAAGTCGCGCGGCACGCCCTGCGACGACGACATCCTCGAGCCCAACGACTCGGCCACGCAGCCGACGCTGCTCAACACCAGCACGCAGGCTGACGGCCGCATCTGCCCGCAGGACCAGGACTGGTTCCGCGCCACCGTGCCCACGGGCCGGGACGTCGTCGCGCGCCTGATCAACTACACCCCGGGCAACGGGCTCCTGCGCCTGTGCCTGTTCCAGGGCGACGGCGTCACGCAGCTCGCCTGCACCGCAGCCCTGATGCCGTCGATCACCGTGCCCTCCGCGGGCCTCACCACGAACCAGCTCCTGGTGCGCGTGGTGGGCGACTCCGAGCGAAGCGCCAACTCGTACACGCTGTCCCTGGAGTTCCCATGAGAACCCACCACTCGCTGCTGTTCCTCGCAGCCTTCGTGCTCTCGGCGTGCAACTGCAACCCCAAGCCGGTCCCCGATGCGGGAGAGCCGGACGCCGCGGTCGAGGTCGACGCGGGCTTCGACGCGGGCGTGGAAGAGCCCGACGCCGGAGAAGAGGACGCGGGCCCTCCGCCCGAGCTGCGGCTCACCCGGCTGCTCCCGCCGCGCGGCGCCTCGGCCGGCGGCACCTCGGTGCTGCTCGAGGGCTCGGCCTTCCTGCGGGACTTCGCCGGCACCGGTTCGCAGGCCAAGGGCGTCACCACCATCCGCATCGGTGGCAACCAGGTGCAGGACTTCCAGATCATCGACGACGAGACCATCGAGCTGCGCACGCCGCCCGGAGTGTCCGGCCCCGCGTCCGTCACGATTCGCAACCCGAACGGCAACTTCGTCTGCAACAACTGCTTCACGTACTTCGATGAGCTGGTGGTCACCGGCTTCACGCCGCGCCAGGGGCCGCTGGCGGGCGGCACCGAGGTGACCATCACGGGGCAGGGCTTCACCAACGACACCCAGGTGTTGTTCGGCAGCTTCTCCAGCCCAGCGATCACCTTCGTCTCGGCCTCACAGCTCAAGGCGATCGCGCCGCGGGGGCTCGCCGCCGACGTGGTCGATCTCGTCGTCTACAACAAGAACGGCGTCTCCACGCAGCGCCGCAGCTACACCTATCTGCCCGAGGTGCGGCTGACCTCGCTCTCGCCCGTCACCGGTCCGCTCGTTGGTGGAACGACCGTCACCCTCACGGGCACCGGCCTCACCGGCGCCACCTCGGTGCGCTTCGGCGCGACGGACGCGACCAGCGTGACCGTGGTGTCCGCGACCGAAGTCACCGCCGTCACCCCCGCCGCCACCGCCGCGGGCGCGGTGGACGTCACCATCACCACGCCGGCCGGCAGCTGGACCTCGCGCCGCGCCTTCACCTTCTACGATCCCGCCGGGGCCTTCGACGTGCTCGGCCTCTCGCCCCGCCTCATCCGCGAGGGGGACACCGTGCAGCTCACCGGGCAGGCGCTCGATCAGGGCACGCTCAGCGTCACCATCGGCGGCGTCACCGCGATCGTCGGCGCACGCACGTTCTCCACCGCCGAGCTCACCGTGCCTGCGAGGGGCGCCGCGCCGCGCATCTCCGACGTCGCCGCGACGGGGCCTTCCACGGTCACGCTCGCGACCGCAGCCACCTGGCGCATCGGGCTCGCCTCCGCCACGCCGAGCTCGGGCCTGGCGGCCGGCGGCACCCCGGTCGCGCTGCTGGGCAGCAACATCCCCCCGGGCATCGACCTCAACATCGGCACCTTCCCCGCGACCGGCGTCACGGTCGCCAGTGAGACCTCCGTCACCCTCACCACCCCATCTGGCAGCGGCGGCGCGCCCAGCGACGTGTGGCTTCGCGAGACGGCGGATCTCGAGAACGAGGCGCTGCTCGCGGGCGGCTTCACCTTCTTCGAGCCGCTCTCCATCGGCCGGGTGCAGCCCGAGCGCGGGGCGATCGCCGGCGGCACGCTCGTCACCGTACTCGGCTCCGGCTTCGGCGATTCGATGGTGGTGAAGTTCGGCCAGTTCGCCGCGAAGGATCTCAAGTTCGTCGACAGCCACACCATCACCTGCCGCACGCCCAAG
>VFKJ01001178.1 GCA_009885595.1 Myxococcales bacterium
GAAGCGGACGTCTGGCCGAGGTGGAGCGACCCAGGTCATGGAGCGGAACCGGTAGCAGCGGAACGCTGCGCGAGACAGACGGGAGCGACCCAAATCATGGCGCCTGCGCTGGGCAGCCGAGGTGTTGCGTGAGCTGAAACCGCACCTGGCTGCGCCACGCGGCGACGACGGGGTTGGGGACGCCCTGGCGGTCGAAGCGGGAGACGGCCGCTCCGAAGATGGCCGGGGCGAAGGCGATCGGCCCGTCGCCCCAGGAGCGGGCGATGAACATGCGCCGCGCTTCGGGCTCCCGGGGGAGGCCTTCGCCTGCGAGCACGGCCCACATCGACAACGCGGGATCGGTGACCAGGGTGCCCGGCATCGCGCGCAGCGGCGTCAACTTCGGCGGGGTGTTGCACCCGGGACAGTGCTCGAACACCGAGGTGATCTTCTCGGCGCGGGTCAACGCGACCAGCCGCGCGCCCGCAGGCCCCAGCGCGAGGTCGCTGGCGCCGGTGAACCCACCCTGCGACCACAGCGGCTCGCCGGTGGCGAGGGTGGTGAGCGCGAGCGTGAACTGGTCATTCTGGGCCTTGGCGATGGTGCCCAGCACCAGACCATCGGGGGAGAAGACCAGCTCGGAGACACTGCTCACCCGGCTCCTCCCCACCACCGGCGTGAGCAGGTGGCTGCGGGTGGCGACCTTGATCTCCCCGCCCTCCTGCTTCACCACGATGGCGAAGTCCTCGCCCGAGGGGCTGAGCACCAGCGTTCCGACGGCGACCTCCGGGAAGGGGCCGGCCTTGTGGACCCCGTCGAGCACCACCTCGAGCCCCACGGCGGTGGTGCCCACGAAGGCCACGTGACCAGCTCGCGTCGCCAGGGGCGAGACCCGCAGGTACGGCCCCAGGGTGCGGGCCGCCGACTCCACGAAGGTGCCGCCCTCGCGGACCGCCACCCAGGTGGTGCCGCCGGCGGGCGACCAGTCAGAGATACGCGGGGCGGTCGCCACCACGGCCCCGCCCACGTACAGCTTGTCCAGCCCGTCGGGCACCCTGCCGCGATCCACCACGCCGATGGCGCCGTCCTCGCTGGCGCGAATGAGCGCGAGCTCTGCGCCGCGCACGGTGACGGCCCCGTCGACCACCAACGACGCCGCGGTCTCGCTCGGACCCCAGGGGTCTTTCGAGAGCGCGACGTAGGCCACCGACCGGCCCGCGAGCGTCACCGAGTCCTCGTAGATCGAACCGAAGCACGAATCTTCCAGCTCGCCGCGGTGCAGGCACCACTCCTCGCCCAGCTGCCCCGCGTACACCGGGCCGGCCTCGCCATACCGGAGGAAGCCGATGCCTTCCCACGCGCGGGACCGCTGGCCGTCGTGCACCACGAACCAGTCCTTCCCCTGCCGGGCGACATAGGCGGCCTTTCGCCCATCGCGGCTGAACACCAGGGTGTCCTCGAGCACGTCTTCGAGGGCGTCGTCGTCTCCGACCGCGCGACCGTTGGCCGTCGAGACCACCTGCAGCGGAGCGGCGCAGCCGGGCGGCTCGATGATGACGGGCCTGGAGGCGTACTGGGTGGTCCCGCAACCAAAGGTGAGCACCAGCACCAACGGCGCCGTGCGGCTCATGGCGAGACCTCCCGACCTGACAGGGAGAGCCCGCCACCGCCGGTGTGAGTGCCCTTGAGCACCACCTTGCCGCGAACCTCGGCGCGCACGTCGAAGCGCAGCAGGGCGCCGACGCGGGTGACCAGCTCCACGATGAAGTCGATGCGATCTCCCGCGAAGACGGGCGCGACGAACTTGATGTCGACGGCGGCCGACACCATGGGCGCGGTGTGCTCCTTCGCCAGCCCCCGAAACACCGCCTCCTGCTCGAGGTTGCGGGTGACGGGCTCGAAGCGATTCATGCGGTGCAGGGTCACCAGGTTCTTCAAGGTGTCCGCGCGCGGAACGCCCCGCGCCTCGGCGAGCTCGAGCAGCGCCGTCAGCGCGGCCAGCATGTGACACGCCTGGCCTGCGCCCTCGAGGGTGTAGATGCCGGGCCAGAGCATCAGATCGGGGAAGTGGCCCTCGAAGATGGGCTCGTTGGCCGAGACGTTCTTGAAGGCCTTGAGCGTCGGTCGCGGCTCCTTCCCCGAGAACGCCTCGATGCCGTCGATCATCAGCAAGGGGCGGCGCTGCTTGAGGAAGAGCGCGATGACCTCGGGACCCAGCGGTAACGGCTCAAGGGCATGCATGCAGGGCTCCAGTCAGGGGTGCGAGAGAGGCGAGGGACGGCAACGGCGCGCGCGGCCGGGGGGCGCTCACAGGCTCAGCCCCCCGTCCACCACCAGCGCCTGGCCGATGACGTAGCGGGCCGCGTCCGAGGCGAGAAAGAGCACGGCCTCCGCTACTTCCGCGCCCGTGCCCAGGCGGCCCGCGGGGATCCACCTGGCCTTGTTGTCGCGAAGCCGCGCGTCGAGCCGCAGGGTCATCCCCGTGGCGATCAGCCCGGGCACCACTGCGTTGACCCTCACCCCGGAGGGCGCGAGCTCGGCGGCCAGCGTGGTGGTGAAGGCCAGCAGTCCTCCCTTGGCCGCCGCGTAGCTCGACTGTCCCGGGCTCGCGCGCACCGCCGCCACCGAGGCCACGTTGATGATGGCGCCCCCCCGCTTCGCCACCATCGAACGCACCACCGCCCGGGCCAGCCGCACCGCGCCGGTGAGGTTGGTCTCGAGCGTCTCGAGGAAGGCCTCGTCGGTGGAGAGCGCGAACAGCTCGTCGCGCAGCACCGCCGCGTTGTTCACCAGCACGTCGACGCCGCCGCGCGCGGTCTGCACCTGCTCCACCGCCGCGCGCACCGAGGCTGCGTCGGCGACGTCGAGCCGCAGCACCGCGCCTTCACCGCCGGCCTCGCGCACCAGGGCGAGGGTCTGCTCGGCCTGCTCGGCCCGATCGCGGTAGCCCACGGCCACCCACGCCTGCTCGCGCCCGAAGGCCTGGGCGAGATCCCTGCCCAGCCCGCGCGAGGCGCCCGAGATGAGGACGGTGCGATCGGTGAACCGGCCGCTCACTGGGGCCGCCGCCCGTAGCGGAAGCTGTGCTTGTTGGGGTCGATGCCCAGGCTCTCGTTCTGCATCGTCGGGGGAGAGACCGTGCGAGCGGAGACCTCACCCACCTGCACCTGCAACCCCGCCACGGCCACCGGCGTGTCCAGCATGGCCCAGGCGAGGTGACCGCGCCCCGCCGAGCCCGGCGCCGAGAGGAGCACCTCACCGATTCGTTCCCGGTCGAGCACCACCGGCGCGTGCACCGCCATCGGCGCCTCGGCGCTGAGCACGGTCAACCGCTGCCGCGGCCCCTCGGCCTGCTTCCGGGCGATCGCCGCCGCGCCCCGGTAGGCGTGCTTGTGGTGCCACAGCCGCCACTGCAGCTGCAGTTCGATGGGCGACCAGGGCCACAGCCCCTCGAAGCGGACGCTGAAGAACCAGTTCTCCAGGGCGGCGCGATCCAGCGCCTCGAGCGAGAGCGGGCCCAGCTCGTAGTGACGGCCCGCCTCGCGCAGGCGGGCGAGGGTGGGCTCGACCTCCGCGTGGGGAATGAGCAGGTCGTAGCCAAACTCTCCGGTCTTCCCGCCGCGAAAGCAGGTGAGCCCGGCCACGTGCTGCAGGGAGAGATAGGGCTGGCCGATGATCTCCTGGCCCACCGCCTCTCCGAGGAACTCCCAGGCCCAGGGCCCGTGCACCGACCACACCGCGTGCGTGGGCGCGAGCGGCTGCACCGTCACCTGGTCGGTCCCCAGGTGCGCTCGCACCAGCGCCTCGGCCTCGAGGCCCGGGCGCACCTCGCAGAGCAGGAAGAAGGCCTCGTCATCTCGCGCGACCTGCACGTCGGCGACGATGGTGGCGTCGTCGGCCAGCAGCAGCGTCTGGGTGACCTGCGCGTCCTGCAGGAAGACCCGCTGGGGGAAGGCCGCGTCGACCGCCTCGAAGGCGCGCACCCCTTCGACCCGGAACACCTCGAGGTGACGACTCTCCACCAGGCCCACGCGCGAGCGCAGCGTCTGCAGTTCGAGCGGGAGGCTCACGAGGTCTCCCCCACGCCCAGCACCTGGTCGATGACCGTGCCCACCGTGCGCAGCGACCTCAGGGTGCGCGCGCCCTCGGGCAGCTTGAGCCCCAGGCGTTGCTCCAGGGCCACCACCAACTCCACCGCGTCGACCGAGTCGAGCCCCAGGCCCGTCCCGAAGAGGTAGGCGTCGGGATCGATGTGCTCCGGCGCCCGCTCGACTTTCAGGCGGGTGATGAGAATGTCGCGCACCTCGGCCAGCACCTGCCGACGGCGTTCGAGGTAGGCGCTCGTGTCTGGGGTCATGGCTGCTCCGGGGAAGAGGTGAGGCGTACCGCACAGGTGCTGGTGCCCAGCGCCTGGCCGACCACCCGGCTGCCGCCCCGCGCGCGCAGGTCTTCGAGCACCTCGCCCAGCCGCTCGAGCGAACCGCTGACCGAGGCGTCTTCGCGCGCGTCGCCGGGCGCACCACCAATCTTCAAGAGCGCGTCCGCGACCTGCTGAGGGCCGGCGAAGGCGACCTGGAGCGAGGGACCCGTGACGGGCAAGCCGCCCTCGCGCACCAGGAGCACCGCGCTCGCTCGCCCCTCGCCGCCGGGCTCGTCGGCTTCATCGACCCCGGCGACCACGATGCCGCGCACGTCGTCGTGCTGCTCGAGGTAGCGCGCGGCGCAGGCCAGGGCGACCAGCCCGCTGCCCGCGCCCGAGGTCAAGGTGGTGAACGGCCCGCGCAGCCCCAGCAAGCGGGTGCAGGCACCGCCGATGGCGCTGGTCACCATGCGGGTGAAGGCCTCGGCCGAGAGCTGGGTGAGGCCGCCCTGCTTGATGGACTGGTCGAGGCGGGTGCGCGCCTCGAGCGAAGGCGCCGTCGCGCCGACGAACAGGCCCAGCCCCTCGCGCAGCTCGCCCTTCACGATGGGCCCCAGGGCGCCGAGCGCTTCAGCCACCGCGCAGGTGACGAGCCGGGAGGGCAGATCGAGCTGGGACAGGTCGAGGCGGGGAACAGAGTGGGGTTGCAGCGCCGTGCCCGAGGCGGTGCCGAAGCCGGCCACCCTCACCCGCGCCCGTGCTCGGGACGTTCGCGCCGGCACCTCGCTGGTGGAGAAGACCAACGAGGCGTTGGCGCCCCAGAACGCGCTGTTGGTCGAGACCCACCGCCCCACCTTCGCGGCGCGGGGCGTGGCCTGCCCCACGGGATCCACCGGGCAGCGGTTGCGGGGTCCTGCGAAGTTCTGGGTCGGGGGCACCGCGCCGTCTTGCAGACACAGCACGCTGGCGATGACCTCGAGCGCGCCCGCCGCGCCCTGGGCGTGCCCGAAGGTCCCCTTGGTCGAGCTGATCACCACTGACTCGCGACCCAGCGCGGTGGTGAGCCCTTTCCACTCCGCGGCGTCGTTGTGCGCCGTGCCCGTCCCGTGCGCGTTGACGTAGTCGACCTCGTCGGGCGCGACCTGCGCCTGCAGCAGCGCTGCGCTCACGCACCGCGCCACGCCGCGCCCCGCGGGGTCGGGCGACACCTCGTGCATGGCGTCGCAGGAGAGCGCTTCGCCCAGCAGCCACGAGAGCGGCCGGGCGCCCCGCTTCACCGCGTCGGCCGCGCGCTCCAGCACCACGAAGCC
>VFKJ01000447.1 GCA_009885595.1 Myxococcales bacterium
ACGATCACCGGCTGGCCGGTCCACCCTGTGCCGCCGAACCAGGGGGCCTTGCTCTGCCCGGTGGCGACGGTCCACGCGATGGAGAGCTGGTGCGGCTCGCGCGGGATGATCCCAAAGGCGCCGCCGGTGCGGCGAGGTCCACCGCGGAAGGTGAAGACGCCGTCGTGCTCGGAGTACGCGTCGGGAAAGGTCTGCGCGTCTTCAGGCGGAAGCGTGCCCTGGAAGAGCACTTCACGCTCGAGGGTGGTGAGCGAGCCCTGGTTGGGATCGAGCTCGATGATGCGCGAGGGCGGGGGACGCGGCGGCGCCTCGACCACCAGGGGAGGAGGCGGCGGGGGGGCGACCGGCTCCGGAAGGGGAGCCGGCGGCGTGCGGCACGCGGAGAGGATCAGGGCCGGGAGGAGAAGGGCCCTCAGCCGGCGCATCAGAAACGAATGCGAACGCCCGCGCCGATGCGCGAGTCACCCCGTGAGTCGTGGCTGGCGGAGAGCGCGAAGTCGACGTCCTTGTTCACCTTCCACGCGGCCTCGGCGCTGGCGGTGGTGTGGTCGGTCTGGAAGTTGTGATTCACGCCCGCGGAGAGGGTGAGGTTGTCGTTGGGGCGGTAGACGACGTTGCCGCCGACCGACTCCATGCCGCTGTGGTTGGCGGTGGCGTAGGCCGAGAGGTTGAGGTTTGGCCGGTTGAGATCGTACTGAACGCGCGCGCTGTCGAAGCCGGTGGCGGAGTTCGCGGTGACCGACGCGCTCAGCTTGCCCGCGTCGCCCAGGTCGAGGCGGCCGGTGACGGTGGCGTTCGCCTTGAAGTTCTTGAAGTGCGCGTCCCAGTCGCCGCCGAGCTTGAGCTCGAGCTTGTCGTCGAAGAACTTCGTCTTCACCTCGGGCTTGATGCCGAGGCTGGCGAGCTTGGCGCTGCCGCCCGTCCAGGCCACCACGCCCGCGGCCGCCGCCAGCCCACCGGCGAGCGAGTAGTAGGCGGTGGGAGAGGCCTGCTTGAGGTCCTTGATGAGGTCCTTGGCGATGTCGCCGCCGACCTTGCCCAGATCGCCGAGCTTGAGGCTGGCGAGGTCGCGGGTGTCGATGCCGGCGCCCTTGAGCTTGCCTTCGATGCCGGCGGCGAGCTCCGGGCTGAGCGCGCCCAGGGGGATGGACTTGAGGAAGTCGGTGGAGGCGTTCTGCAGCTCGGTCTGCTGCGTGGCGGTGAGGCTGTCGCCTTCACGCACGGGCGCGCGGCCGCGGGCCATGCTCATGGCGTCGTGGCCCAGGGTGGTCTCCAGGCGCGCGGTGTAGGTGGTGAGGGCCGCCTCGAGCTGCGTGCGCACCGGGTTCGGCATGGACGCGCGGATGTCGGCGTCGCTCGAGATGTGTTTGGGCAGCGAGAGGTCGAGCGGGCGCTGGGGGTTGGTGCCGGCGGCCCAGCCGTTGTCGTTCGGCTTGGGCCCGGTGACCTCTGAGGGCTGCTGCGTGCTGGGGCTACGGCCGACCCGAGGAGCTGATGGACTTCCAATCCCGTTCACAGGCATATGGTGAAGACCTTACCCCCGAACACCCCGGAGCTGCGCAAATGGCTACCCTTCTCGTCGTCGATCTCGCGGCCCTCCTCGATACCAGCAAGGTGGGGGCTGAGGCCGCCAAGGGGCTCGAGAAGACCTGGAACGAGGCGAAGAAGCTGCCTGACGATCAGCGCGCGGAGCTGCTGGCGAAGCTGCAGGGCAAGCGAGATGCGCTGCGCGAGGCCTTGTTCGCGAGGGCGAGGCCGATCGTGGCGGAGCTGGCGAAAGAGAAGAAGGCCGACGCGGTGCTGGACAAGTCGGCGGTGCTCTGGGGCAAGGCGGACGACATCACCAAGGCGTTGATCAAGAAGGTGGACGCCGGCGGCCCGCTGAAGATCTAAGTCTCCCTCTCCCCCGCGGGGGAGAGGGTCGGGGTGAGGGGCTTACGCCTCAGCGTTGTCGAACGAGCCCCTGCTGGGCCGTCGACGCGACCAGCTTCCCATCGCGCGAATACACTCGCCCCAAGACCAGCCCACGAGCCCCTGACGCGCGAGGGCTCTCCATCACGTGCAGCAGCCACTCATCGGCGCGGAACGGCGCATGGAACCACACCGCGTGATCGACGCTGGCGACCTGCATGCCCGGCGTCAGCCACGTCACCCCATGAGGCTTGAGCGAAGTGGTGATGAACGAAAAGTCCGACGCATACGCGAGCAGGGCCTGGTGCAGCGCCGGAGTGTCAGGCAGCGCGTGCGTCGCCTTGAGCCACACGAAGCGCTCGGGAGGGTGCTTGCCGTTCAGGAACACGTCGGGCTCACCCACGGTGCGGATCTCGAGGGGCCGCTCCGCCAGGGCGCGACCACGCATGAACTCAGGCAGCTTGTCGGCTTGGGCGGCGAGCCGCTCCTGGTCCGTCGGCACCTGCTCGGGCGGGGGCACGTTGGGCATGTCGACCTGGTGATCGAACCCGGGCTCCACCCTCTGGAAGCTGGCCGACATGTCGAAGATGGGATGCCCGTGCTGGATCGCCTTCACGTGCCGGGTGGTGAAGGACGAGCCGTCACGCGAGCGGTTGACGTCGTAGACGATGGGCGCGCTCACATCTCCGGGGCGCAGGAAGTACGCGTGCAGCGAGTGCACCTGGCGATCCGGAGGGACCGTGCTCATGGCGGCGAAGAGCGCCTGGCCGACGACCTGCCCTCCGTACACGGTGCCCCAGCCGAGGTCCTGGCTCTGACCGCGGTAGAGATTTTCTTCGATGCGCTCGAGAGAGAGCAGCTTGATCAGTTCGTCGAGAACGGTTGCCACGCCTGCCCTCTAACGCTCGGAGGCGGGGAAGGCGCGCGAGAAATGTTCATCGGAGCGCGGCGACCCGCTCACTACCTCAGCACGCTCGAGAGAAACGTCTCGCCGGTCGCGATGCGCGCCAGGGTGGCCTCTGGATCGAGCGATCCAGGCAGGCACCGCAGCTCGATGGTGGGCTGCTTCGGGTACCGCTCGACCAGCCCGAGCAGGTTCAGATC
>VFKJ01000272.1 GCA_009885595.1 Myxococcales bacterium
CATCGATGGCGGGTCCATCGACGGTGGGTCCATCGACGGCGGTCGAGTCGACGCCGGCTTCGCTCCTGACGCGGGCCTGGAGGACGCTGACGGCGGACCCGACACGGTGGTCTTTTACAGTCGTGGCTGCTCGACTGGCAGTGCGTTGCCGGGGCTCATGGCTGCACTCGTGGTGTTCGCGCGCCGCAGGCCCTCACCTCGCCCCTCTCCCCCGCGGCCAGAGGGAGACAGATGATCAGGTCGACTCGGCGCCCAGCTGCGTCTCGCCCCCAGCGCGCTTGAGGCCCAGCGACTTCATCTTCTTGTAGAAGTGTCCGCGCTCGAGATCGAGCAGCCGCGCGGCCTCGGTCGCGTTGTCCCGGCTGAACGAGAGCGCCCCGAGAATGATCTCCCGCTCGGCCTCTTCGACCTGATCACGGAAGGTCTTGTCCGCGCGGTAGCGGGGCGCGGGCAGCGCGGGGGCAGGAAGCGGTGCGGGCGCCGTGCTCGTCTCGAGGGGAACAGCGCTCCCGGCCGGAAGGTTGCGGCGACGGGGCAAGAGGGCATCCGCCTCCGCGCCCGTGACGAGCGGCCCCTCGCAGAGAATCGCGAGCCGCTCGACCAGGTTCCGCAGCTCGCGCACGTTGCCGGGGTAGTCGTACGCCGTCATGCGCGCCATCGCCTCGGGGAGCAGCCGCAGCGTCTTGCGCCCGTTCTTGCGGCACGACTCCTCCAGGAAGGCGTCGATGAGCGCGGGCAGATCTTCCCGCCGCTCGCGCAGGGGTGGCGAGTGCAACTGCACCACGTTCAAGCGGAAGTAGAGGTCTTCACGGAAGCGGCCCGCTTCGGTCTCCGCTTCGAGATCCTTGTTGGTCGCCGCGATCACCCGGACATCGACCTTGATGGTCTCGGTGCCACCCACGCGCTCCAGCTCGCCTTCCTGCAGCACGCGCAGCAGCTTGGCCTGCATCTGCGCCGGCATGTCGCCCACCTCGTCGAGGAAGAGGGTGCCGCCATCGGCCAGCTCGAACTTGCCCCGGCGCGCCGTCACCGCCCCGGTGAACGAGCCCTTCTCGTGACCGAACAGCTCCGACTCGATCAGCTCGTGCGGCACCGCGGCGCAGTTGAGCTTCACGAACGGCCCCGACTTGCGCTTGCTGTGCTGGTGAATGGCGCGAGCGATCAGCTCCTTGCCGCTGCCGTTCTCTCCGGTGATCAACACCCGGCCCTCGGACGGCGCTGCCCGCTGAATGAGCGCGTAGATGCGCTGCATCGCCGCGCCCTGGCCCACCATGTCGAAGCGCCCCACCTCGGCGCGCAGGGTCTGGAGCTCCTCCACCACCTTCTGGTGCTCCAGCGCGTTCTTGAGCGCCAACAGCATGCGATCGCGCGAGATGGGCTTCTCCAGGAAGTCGCGCGCGCCCAGCTGCGTCGCCTTCACCGCGGTGTCGATGGTGCCGTGGCCGGACATCATGATCACCGGCAGCTCCTTCTTGAGCGCCCGCATCCTGGTGAGCGCGGTCAGCCCGTCCATGTCGGGCATCTTCACGTCCATCAGCACCGCGTCGACCGGCCGCGCGGCCAGCACGTCAAGGGCCACCTTGGCGTCCGATGCGAGCTCGACCTGGTACCCCTCGAGCTGCAGCGCCTGGCTCAGCGTCAGCAGAATGTTCCGTTCATCATCGACGACGAGGACTGTGGCCGGCATTTCGGGCTCCTTCGGTGGGGTGTGGCTATTCTGCCGCGCTTCGCGGCGCGTGGCAGGCAGCAATGGAAGAGGTGTGCCAAGGGGATCAAGGCTTTCGCCTTGAGGCACCGGCGAATGGCAGATAAGGGGGGTGGGTTGACGCACACCGCCAAGGAGGCCGGAACCCATGCGTAAGACTCAACTTTTCCTCGGACTGTCAGCCGCGATGCTGCTGCTCACCGGCTGCCCTCCCACCTACCCCAAGTGCGAGAGCGACGATCACTGCAAGGACAAGGGTGAGGTCTGCGTCCAGGGCCAGTGCCAGGAGTGCGCGACCACCGCGAACTGCAAAGAGGGCTTCGTGTGCGACGCCAACAAGTGCGTCCCCAAGCCCGAGTGCACCGGAGACACCGGCTGCGGCGAGGGCAAGAAGTGCAAGCAGGGCAAGTGCACCGTCGCCGAGGTGAAGCCGGAGTGCAGCGCCGATGATGACTGCCCCTCAGGCCAGGGCTGCACCAAGGGCAAGTGCACCACCACCACCGTCTCCACCCCCGCGTGCACCTTCGAGCCGGTCCGCTTCGAGTTCAACGAGTACAACCTCTCGGGCGGCGTGCAGTCGACCCTGGGCCAGTACGCGGACTGCATCAAGAAGGGCAGCCTGCGCTTCACCCTGGAAGGTCACGCCGACGAGCGCGGCACCGACGAGTTCAACATGGTGCTCTCTCAGAAGCGCGCGGCCTCGGTGCGGAAGTACCTGGTCGATCTCGGCGTCTCCGGGGGCGCGCTCGACACGGTGGGCTACGGCGAGAACAAGCCCGCGGCCAGCGGCAGTGGTGAAGACGCGTGGTCGACCAACCGCCGCGTCGAGTTCAAGAAGCGGTAGGGCTCGCGGGGCGGGTGAAGAGGTAGCCCGCTCCCACGAAGCTCGCGAAGGCGATCGAGAACACCCCGGCGCGGAGCGTGAGCAGCGCTTCGCTCGCGGTCTGCGCCACCTGCAGTGGATCGGTCACGAGTTCCCAGCTGTTGAGGCGCTCGAAGCGCCCGAGGAACACGCCCACGCCGCACAGCAGCACCGATGCAGCGATCAGCACGCCCGCCCGGGTCGCGCCGAGTCGCGTCCGCAGCTCGCCGTGCACCCGCGAGAGTGAGTCCCACCCCAGCAGGCACCCGGCCCAGGCGAAGCTCGCCAGGAAGAGCACGTCGAACCACAGGGGCACCGGCGGGCGCGCCTTGAGGTGGACGAGATCGGTCAGCAGGTAGGGCGCGTTGGGCCAGAACGCCAGCCAGCTGAAGAGCACCGGCCAGAAGAAGACGCCCCGGTGCGTGAAGCGCAAGGACGCCGAGAGCACCCAGGGCACCCACGCCAGAAAGAGGTTCCACCAGAGGAACACGAAGCGCGGACCGACGACCGTGGCGCGCGCGGCCCACAAGCCGAGTGCCAGCGCGCACACGGCGACGAGGGCGAGGGACCGCATCGACGTGTCTGCATCGCCGCGTTCAGCGGTGGGGGAGTGCATTTCCAGGTCACGGTGCAAACCGAAGTCCGCTGGGGAGGTGGCATTGAACGGCAACAGCCGTGGGTGCGTGGGGCAAGGTCGTTGCGGTGCTCGAATCGAAGAGGCCCTCACCTCGCCACAAGGACGCTCACGTTGCGAATTGCTCTGAGCGCCCCGGGGGGCGGGGGCACCTCTTCAACCAACGTAATCTTTTGGGTATGTATTTTCCGCTCGGGACGAAAAACGTAGCCCAAAGATTACGTTGCCTGAGACCCCGCCGCCCCAGGGCGTCACCTTCACATCGCCTCGCTCACCTCGGACCAGAAAGCCGCGCGCCGAGCGGCCTGCTCGAGCTGGCCCCGCCGAGGGACATTGCCTCACCACGCACCCGAGGCCGTCGCCTCAGGGTTCCAGGTGCAGCCGGTCGCGCGGGTGACGGAGCTCGCCTTCGGACTCTGACGCTTCAGGGCCCGGAGACGATCGACACGAAGTCGACTGATGTCCCGATCTGCACCGGCGCGCTCCATGACCCAAGCGTGCTCAGCCTCAGATGGTAGGCGGCATTGTCCGAACCCACGTACGCAAGTTCAGCCAACGTGCCGCCTTGACCCTTCGCGAGCGAGGGCGACCCGATGATCGTCGCGCCGCCCAGGAGTTGAATCGGTGTGCCCCAGGCGCCGCTGTAAGCCACCACCCAAAGCTTCTGGTCGGTCCCGCGGAACGCCATCAGCACGTCGCCGCTAGGCAGGGTCAACAGGGCCGGCTGGTCGGCGGAGAGTGCACTTGTGACGGGGGCAGCCGCCGTCCAGGGGCCGCCTGTCGAAGTCGAGAAGCGGTACTGCGTTCCGCCGCTCGCCAGCCACACCATCAGCG
>VFKJ01000781.1 GCA_009885595.1 Myxococcales bacterium
CGGTGTGAAGCCGACGAGGTCGCATGACGCTCCTCATACAGCGCTCAGCGAACTCGAAGCGTGAGGATCACGAGCTCGACCTCGGTCACGGCATACGCCACCACGTACCCGGTACCCTGCACTGGGCGAAGAAAGCCCGTGAGCGCCGGCGGCATCAGGAACTCGAGATCACCAGGCGCGGGGAGTTCGATGGTGCTCTCGAGCGTCCGAATGGTCGCCGCGATCCGCTGTGATGGAACGGTGCCCGGGACGACTCCGTGACGACGGTAGGCGCGCAGAAACGCGGCGGACAACCGGAGGACACGACTCACTCCTCGATGCCCGTCTCCAGCGATCTGAGGGTGGGTTCAGGATCGACGGTCTGCTCGAGTAGCTCGAGTTCCTCACGGGGAAGCTCCACCATCAGCTCGAGCCCCCGCAGGTACGCCTCGGAAAAATGTTTCCCGGTTCCGTACTGGTGCGCCCCATAGGTCCTGCGCATCAACTCCACGGAGATCTCCGCCTTCGACGGAGCATCGTCGGGCAATCCAGCACGCGCGGCTCGCCACGGCGCCTCCCGATGGGTGAGCGCGGAGAGCCACTGCCCAGAGCGATCCCCATAGGCAGCGAGCACCGCCTCCAGCGTGCTCAGCGCCGCAGCGGAGAGCGGTTGAGCGGGCAGCGCTCCCCCTTCATGGCGCAGGGCACCGAAGACATGGGGCGACACGGGCCCCTGCGTCCACGCCTCGAGCCGCTCGGCAAAGAGCGATTGCCCTTCCCAGACCAGGTGCCAGGCCTGCGCGTAGTACAGCAACTTCTGGAGCTTCATCCCGGAGGCAGAGGCGTGCCTGCTTTGAAGCCAGGCTGCGACGCTCTCGACCGGAATCGACATGATGCCGTTGTATCAGAGGAGGCCGACACCTTCAGGCCCTGGCCGTTCAGCGGACCGCCCGCAGAACGCGCCACTCGGCAAGCAACGCGAGGACCACCGCGAGGGCGCTGAAGGCCCAGAAAGTGAGCACCGCGCGCCGGGCAATCTCCGACCAGAGCGAGGGCCAGACCGCCACCAGCGCCAGCGGAAGAGACAGCAGCCCCATCAGGTGCACTCGACGGGAGCGCTGCAGCCGCGCTTCCTCGAGGGCGAGGTGGGCATCGATCACCTCGGCCAGCCTCTCGCCAGCAGCGGACGGGCTGATGATGGTGAGCGGTTCCTGATGCATCGAGTGGACTTACCGAGGGGCCGATCAGGGCCGTGTCAATTGGGTGCGGCCGAACCTCAAAGACCCATCAAGATGAACACGGTCTTGAGGTTTCCTTGATGCCGAGTGGCGGGGTTCATACGTCGTCCTGAGGTGCGGCTCACTAATCCCTGACCCATGTCTCCTGACGCGCAGTCCCTCGACGCACCCGCTGACGAACCTCCACATTCCGCCTCGTCCGAGGCTTCGAAGTCCTCCACCCGCTACCTGCTCACCATGGCCCTGGGCGCGCTCGGGGTGGTCTACGGAGACATCGGCACCAGCCCGCTCTACGCGCTGCGCGAGTGCTTCACCGGCCGGGAGGCGCTCGCGGTCAACGCGCTCAACGTGCTGGGCGTGCTCTCGCTCATCTTCTGGGCGTTGATCCTCGTGGTGACGGTCAAGTACCTCGCGCTGGTGTTGCGCGCCGACAACAAGGGCGAGGGCGGCATCCTCGCGTTGATGGCGCTGGTGCAGAAGGTGGCCAGGCGGGGCCCGCGCACGCGGCTGGTGGTGTTGGCGCTGGGCATCTTCGGCGCGGCGCTGCTCTACGGCGACGGCATCATCACCCCGGCCATCTCGGTGCTCAGCGCGCTGGAAGGCATCGCGGTGTACGAGCCGCGCTTCCACCCCTTCGTGGTCCCGCTCTCGCTGGGCATCCTGGTGGGGTTGTTCCTCATTCAGCGGCGCGGCACGGGGGCGGTGGGCGCCATCTTCGGCCCGGTCACGCTCGTCTGGTTTCTCACGCTGGGCGCGCTGGGGGTGCGAGGCATCGCGCAGAACCCTTCGGTGCTGGCGGCGCTCAACCCGGTCTACGCGGTGCGCTTCTTTCTGGAGCACGGGTGGGCTGGCTTCTTCGTGCTCGGCGCGGTCTTCCTGGTGGTGACGGGCAGCGAGGCCCTCTACGCAGACATGGGCCACTTCGGCGCGAAGCCGATTCGCCTGGCGTGGTTCGTCGCGGTGCTGCCGGCGCTGGTGCTCAACTACTTCGGCCAGGGCGCGCTGGTGTTGGCGGACCCGAAGGCGGTCGCGAACCCGTTCTACCTGCTGGCGCCCTCGTGGGCGGTGCTGCCGTTGGTGGTGCTCTCCACGGCGGCGGCCTGCATCGCGTCGCAGGCGGTCATCTCGGGGGCGTTCTCGCTCACCCGCCAGGCGGTGCAGCTGGGCTTCTGCCCGCGGCTGGAGATCGTCCACACCTCGGCCACGGAGATTGGGCAGATCTACGTGCCGGGGCTGAACTGGGCGCTGATGGTGTCGGTGCTCGGGCTGGTGTTGGGCTTCCGCACCTCGAGCAGCCTCGCGTCTGCGTACGGCATCGCGGTGGCGAGCACGATGGTGATCACCGCGCTGCTGGCCTACCTCACCGCCAGGGACCTCTGGCGCTGGAGCGCGCCGGCGGCGCTGCTGGTGTTCGGCTCGTTCGTGTTGATCGACGGCGCGTTCCTCGCGGCGAACGCGACGAAGGTGCTCGACGGTGGCTGGTTCCCGCTGCTGCTGGCGGCGGCCATCTTCGCGCTGATGACCACCTGGCGGCGCGGCCGCAGTCTGCTGGAAGAGCGGCTGCGGGAGAGCGCGCTGCCGCTCGAGGCGTTCCTGGAGTCCTTGACCGCGACCCGGGTGGTGCGCGTGCCCGGCACGGCGGTGTTCATGACGGGGAGCGCAGACGGCACCCCGCCGGCGCTGCTGCACAACTTCAAGCACAACAAGGTGGTGCACGAGCGGGTGGTGCTGCTGACGGTGCAGACGGCCGACGAGCCGCACGTGCCCGAGACGGAGCGGGTGAGCGTGACGAAGTTGGAGAGCGGGTTCTACCGGGTGCGCGCGCGCTTCGGCTTCATGGAGACGCCGGGCGTGCCGGCGCTGATGCAGACGCTGGCGCAGTCGGGGCTGACGCTGAAGGAGATGGACACCTCGTACTTCCTGGGTCGCGAAACGCTCTTGCCGAGCGACCGAGCGGGGCTGCCGGTGTGGCGCAAGATGCTGTTCGGGTGGATGTCGAAGAACGCGCGACCCGCCACCGCCTACTTCCGCCTGCCGCCCAACCGCGTGGTGGAGCTGGGCACGCAGGTCGAGCTGTGAGCTCGCTCTCCCCCAAGGGGGAGAGGGTCGGGGTGAGGGGCAGAATCGCCTTCACGGCAAACGGGCGATCGCGCACCACGCTTCCACCTGGCTCGCCAGACGTTTGCTCTCGCGAAGCTCCGAGTTGAGGCAAAGGGGTACTTCGTCGGAGCTGTGACGCGGGTTGCCGGCCGGGCGCACGATCACCGTGGCGATGGTGCACGAATCCCCGTCGTATACGACCTCCTCTGTTTCGAGGTGAACCTCGCGGCCTGCGAGGTCGACCACCCTCGGCTTACCGAACTCGAAGCCGAGGAAGCGGCTGGTCACCCGCAGCCAGCGCCCGTCAAACTCGCAGCGCATCACATGCGTCAAGACGGCCCCGAAGAGCAAAACGGACTGCCCAAACGCCAGGAAGAGAAAGAGGTCAATCCGATCGATCGCCATGCACAGGAACAACGGCGCGAAGGCGCCCACCTCCGCGGCGAGGAGGGCGACGATGAACGGGCTGCGGAAGCAGTCGAACTGCTCCACCCGCTGGCGCGCCCACTGCTGGAACAACTCGTGCGCCGCGGCGAGCTGGCGGGTCGCGAGCGCGTGCCGGGCCTCGACTGCGACACGGCTCCTCTCGACTTCCGCTTCAGTCTCGACCAGCGCTGACTGCAACGTCTCAGCGTGGTCGCGCAGATACCGATCGGCCTGTGGCAGCGC
>VFKJ01000425.1 GCA_009885595.1 Myxococcales bacterium
CCCATCGAGCCCGAGCCGATCAGCCCCAGCAAGCGATAGCCGGCGATCATCGTGCCTTCGGGAAGCGACCGCGCCGGGAGCCGACTGCTCATGGAGACCTCGTTGTCCTTCAGGCTACAGCATCGCCCGAAGTACGCCGGGCCGTCGCGGTCAGCAGAGAAGAGTTTGGTGAGCGGTGTCGGTGCATGTCACCGGTGGCCTCGGGTAAGACGCTCATGTGCACTTCCCTCTTCCTGACCGGGCCTTCTTCCTGGCGAGCGCGCTGCTGACCGCGACGCTCTGCGCCTGCAGCCCTCCTTCGACCTGCAACCCCAGCAGCTGCCTCGGGTGTTGTGACTTCGCCGGCCAGTGTCAGCCCGGCACCAGCGACCTGGTGTGCGGGGTCGGGTCGGCGTGCAGCGCGTGCGGCAACGGCAGGTCCTGCCAGGCGAACGCGTGCCTTCCCATCAACTCAGGGACGGGCGGCTCCACGGGCGGTGGAACGGGAGGCGGCGCGGCAGGCGGCGGCGGCGGTGCAGTGGGCGGAGGAGGCGGCACCACGCAGACCGGCACCTTCACGGTGAGCGGCCACGTCACCTACGACTTCGTGCGCGCGCCGTACGACGTGGCGACCGACACCGGCACGCTCGACTTCGGCACCTCCGCGCAGCGGCCGGTGCGCAACGGGGTGGTGCGGGTGGTCGAAGGCACGGCGGTGCTCGCCACCACCAACACCGCGGCGGACGGCGCCTATTCGCTCACCTTCACCGCGACCGGCGCGGGGGCGCTCTGGGTGCAGGTGCTGGCGAGGACCTCGAGCCCGCCGGTCACCGTGCAGGACAACACCTCGGCCAACGCGGTGTGGGCGATGGGCGCCGCGGTGCCCATCGGCGGCGGCACGGTTGATCTGCGCGCCACCCACGGGTGGACGGGGACGCGGTTCGATCCGCTGCTTCGCAAGGCCGCGCCCTTCGCGATCCTCGACTCGATGTACACCGCCGCCTCGGCCTTCCTCGCCGTGCGGCCCACCCTGCAGCTGCCGCTGCTCAAGGTGAACTGGAGCCCCAACAACACCACCGACACCAACGGCCCCTTCGAGCAGGGCTTCATCGGCACCTCGTACTTCGAGTTCGCGATGAACGAGATCTACGTGGTCGGAAAAGACGGCGTCGACACCGACGAGTTCGACAACCACGTCATCGTTCACGAGTGGGCTCACTACTTCGAGGCGAACGTCTCCCGCTCGGACAGCCTGGGCGGCGATCACACCTCGGGTGACGTGCTCGATCCGCGCGATGCCTTCAGCGAGGGTTGGGGCACCGCCGCCTCGGGCATGCTCCTGAACGACCCCCTCTACGTCGACACCTACTTCAGCGGCGGAAGCATCGACGCCTTCGGCTGGGACCTGGAGAGCGAGCCGTCGCCCACCGACGACACCTCGCCCGGCCCCTTCTCGGAGGTCAGCGTGATGCGCCTGCTCTACGACGCCTGGGACACCGCCAACGAGGGCGGCTGGGACGGCGTGTCCACGGGCCTGGGTCCGATCGCCGACGCCCTCACCGGCGTGCACCGCACCAACGACGCCTTCACCACCATCGCCAGCCTGGTGACGGGCCTCAAGGCGCAGCCGGGCGTGAACGCATCGGCCGTCGACACCCTGCTCGCGCACTGGAACCTCGGCCCGCTCACCACCCCCTTCGGAGACGGCGACGCACCGCTGCGCGCGATGTACCAGACCGTCACCGCGCTCCCGCGGAACCAGACCCTGCAGCTCGACGGGCGCGTGGGCTTCAACTTCTTCGCGCAGAACTCCTACTGGGTGCTCACCGGCACCGGCGCGAGCGTCACCGTCACCGCCGACAGCGTCCAGGACGTCGGCATCGCCGCCTACCGCCGGGGCGTGGAGGTGGGCGCGTCCGACACCGACACCACCGGCACCGAGACGTTCTCGTTCAACACCCAA
>VFKJ01001168.1 GCA_009885595.1 Myxococcales bacterium
TCGCGAACGTTGACAGCGATGGGTCGGAAAGCGACCCTCTCGACCCCTTTTCCAAAGGAGTTTCGATGCACCCGCTTCCCGTGCTGCCCGACGGCCGCCTCGAGCAGCGCTTCAGCGAATCGAAGCCCGCCTACTCGAACGCCGAAGCCGTCACCGAGGCGAATCGCTGCCTCTATTGCGTCGAAGCGCCCTGCATCAAGGCGTGCCCCACCGGCATCGACATCCCGAACTTCATTCACAAGATCAGCACCGGCAACGTGATCGGCGCGGCGCGCACCATCCTCAAGGAGAACATCCTCGGGGCGTCCTGCGCGCGGGTGTGCCCGGTCGAGGTGCTCTGCGCCGGCGCGTGCGTCTACAACGCGTGGGGCCGCGAGCCGATCGCCATCGGCCGGCTGCAGCGCTTCGCCACCGAGGAGACTCTGGAGACGAAGTCGCTCGCCTCGCTCTTGCCCGCGAAGAAGCCGAGCACGGGAAAGAAGATCGCGCTCATCGGCGCCGGTCCCGCCTCCATCGCCGCCGCGGGCCTGCTCGCGCTCGAGGGACACCAGGCGACCATCTTCGAGCGCAAGAGCGTGCCCGGCGGGCTCAACTCGCTGGGCATCGCGCCCTACAAACAGTCGGGGAACCAGGCCCTCGAGGAGATCCAGTGGGTCTTCGGGCTGGGTGACGTGCAGCTGATGACCGAGGTCGAGGTGGTCGCCGGGCAAGCCGGGCAGGCCCAGGTCTCCGCCGAGGCGCTGCTCAAGGACTTCGACGCGGTGTTCCTGGGCCTGGGGCTCGGCGCGGACTCGAAGCTCACCGTGCCCGGTGAAGACGCGAAGGGCGTCTGGGGCGCGGTCGATTTGATCGAGCGCATCAAGGCAGACCCCGAGTTCAGGCTCGACCACGTGAAGCGGGCGCTGGTCATCGGCGGCGGCAACACCGCCATCGACATCGCGCACGAGCTCAAGCTGCTCGGCGTGCCGGACGTGGCGATGGTCTACCGCCGCACCGCCGCGGACATGTCGGGCTACGCGCACGAGCTGGCGTCGGCGCGGAAGCACGGCGTGCGGCTGATGGAAGAGCGGGTGGTCGCCGAGTTCCAGAGCCACGACGGCAAGGTCAGCGGCGCGAAGCTGGCCCGGGCCGAGAAGGGCAAGCCGGTCGCCGGCGGCGAAGAGACGCTCTCGTGTGAGCTGGTCGCGCTCGCCATCGGCCAGGCCACCGCGACGGTGGTGACGAAGGCCTTCCCCGGCGTCGCGCTCGACAAGCACGGCAACGTCACGGTGGACCCGAAGACGCAGCGCACCGGCAACCCGAAGGTGTGGAGCGGTGGTGACTGCGTCAACGGCGGCAAAGAGGTCGTGAACGCAGTGCAGGAAGCGAAGATTGCCGTGCGCGACATGATCCGCGCGCTGGGAGCGAAGTAACCATGGCTGACCTGAGCATCGACTTCTGTGGAATCAAGTCGCCCAACCCCTTCTGGTTGGCGAGCGCGCCTCCCGCGAACAGCGGCCCCCAGGTGATGCGGGCCTTCGACGCCGGCTGGGGCGGGGCGGTGTGGAAGACGCTGGGCGACCCCGTCACCAACGTCACCTCGCGCTTCTGGGCCAACGACTACGGCAACACCCGCATGATGGGGCTCAACAACATCGAGCTCATCACCGACCGTCCCCTCGAGGTGAACCTCAAGGAGATGTACGAGGTGAAGAAGCGCTACCCCAAGCACGCGCTCATCGCCTCGTTGATGGTCGAGACGAAGGAGAACTGGAAGGAGATCATCAAGAAGGCCGAGGACACCGGCTGCGATGGGCTCGAGCTCAACTTCGGCTGCCCGCACGGCATGTGCGAGCGCGGCATGGGCAGCGCGGTGGGCCAGGAGCCCAAGGTGCTCGAGGAGATCACCCGCTGGGCGATGGAGTACGCAAAGACGCCCGTCATCATCAAGCTCACCCCGAACACCGGCGACATCAACGAGCCCGGTGAAGCGGCGGCGCGCGGTGGGGCCCCGGCGATCTCCCTCATCAACACGGTGAAGTCGTTGTTGGGCGTCGACCTCGATCGCTTCGTGCCCAACCCGCGCGTCGGCGACAAGTCGACCAACGGCGGCTATTGCGGCCCGGCGGTCAAGCCCATCGCGCTGTTCATGATGAGCCAGCTGACGAAGAACCCGCTCACGAAGCACCTGGCGTACTCGGGCATCGGCGGCATCTCGAACTGGCGCGACGCGGCCGAGTTCATCGCGCTGGGCGCCACCTCGGTGCAGGTCTGCACGGCCGTGATGCACTACGGCTACCGCATCGTGGAGGACATGATCGAAGGGCTCTCCGACTACCTCGACAGCAAGGGGATGAAGTCGGTCAACGAGCTGCGCGGCAAGGCGATCGGCGCGTACTCGGAGTGGGGAGATCTCGACCTCAACTACAACCTCAAGGCGCGCATCAACCCGGAGAGCTGCATCGGCTGCAACCTCTGCTCGGTCGCCTGCATGGACGGCGCGCACCAGTGCATCCTCATTCCGGGGCGCACGCACGAGGAGCACGTGAAGGCGGGCCACACGCACATCCCCGCGTCGATCCCCGAGGTGCCGGTGAAGGCCGCCGGCGCCATCGGCCGCTTCCTCCCCGTCATCGACGACGTGGAGTGCGTGGGCTGCAACCTCTGCCACCTGGTGTGCCCGGTGCCCGGCACCATCTCGATGGTCGAGGTGCCCGGCACCATCGGCAAGTCCGAGACCTGGAACGACCGCGTGGCGCAGGGCCGGGACATCAACCCGGGCTCGATGGAGTCGACGCTCAAGCGGCGCGGGCTGTCGAAGTAGGCTCCCTCTCCCCTGCGGGGGAGAGGGTCGGGGAGAGGGCTTGGCTGGGCGCTACTCGAAGCCCACGAGCCCGAACTGGCAGGCGGGACACTGAAAGAGGCTCCGCGGCACGCCGGTGAAGGCAGAGCGGCCCGTGCACCAACCGCCCAGGCCGGGGAAGTACGTGAGGTAGCTCCCGTCTTCGAGCCGCCACAGCTCACCCAGCGTCTGGCCCGCGTCGCTCGAGATGATGAAGCGGCACTGCGCGCTGGCGGTGCGCATGATGGTCACGTCGGTGAAGGGGATGTTCGTGTTCGGCCAGGTGCCGCCGCAGTTCGCCCCGTTCTCCACGATGGCCGTGGCCAGGGTGGACCCGCCGCCGCACAGGCCGGTGGCGGGGCAGCTGGTTCCCGCGTCGCCGCACTCCAGGCAGTAGCTCGCCTGGTTGACGGCGCAGGTGCGCCCCACGCTGGTCTGCGGACACTCATAGAGACACTTGTTCGCCACGCAGCTGAACCCCGCGTCGCCAGGGCTGGCGAAGCACCAGCTCGAGGTGGGGGGCGCGGGATCGACGCAGTTCGTTGCTTGCTCACAGCCCCCATCGGTGGCCGCGCCCGCGTCGGTCCCCGCATCACGGCCTGCGTCGGTCCCTGCGTCACGCCCGCCGTCCGGCTGGCCCCCGTCGGGCTCGTCGACGGGGACGAAGCACTGACAACCAGCGAGCACGGCAACGACGGTCCACAGCATCACTCGAGTCATGTCAGGCCCACTCCCGGGGTCGCTCGGCCGCGACCCCAGGGCATCATCTCCGGTGCGAGCCCGAAAGGCTCGTCAGGTGACCGCGACGGCAGCCGGCTTCCTGCGAAACGCGAAGAAGCCGAAGGCGATGGTGTTGAGCCCATAGATGGCCACCACCGTCCAGCCCAGCGCGTTGACGTCGCCCACCAGGGCCGCCTGGGCGAAGAAGACCGTGCTCACGGCATCGGCCACGAAGAGCGAGAGCGCGACGGCGCGGGCCGCTTCGCGCTCGTCCTGCGTCCTCAGCTGCCAGAGGATGCCGCCCATGCCGATCAGCATCATTCCAAAGAGCCGCGCCACCAGGAGGCCCAGCTCGTTCGGTGGCGCGCCGTACATCGAGAGCAACAGCGCCGGCGCTACGGCGAAGGGCGTTCCGTAGAGCAGGCAGATGACGGCGTTGATGGTGAACACGTGCCGCAGCCTCATGTTGGTTCTCCGGGGGCGAGGTGCGAACCCGCGCGCCGGCGGTGTGCCTGTTCCTGCTCGGGGTGTGCAGGTTGCTGCACGACGGCAGGGCGCTCGTTCACCTCGGGGTGCCGGGCGCGGACGCCCGGTCCTTTCGTGAGGCGAAGAGGCGAAAGGCGACGGAATTGAGGCCGTAGATGGCCGCCACAGTCCAGATGATGGCGTTCCACGCGAACAGCTGACGAAGCTTCATGAGTTCCCCCGGGGTGAGACGTGAGCGCGCCTCCACTTCACCAATCGGGCCAGCGCGCTCATCCACCGCGCAGGCTCGACCCCTCTCCCCCCGGGGGGACAGGGAGACAGATCTTCCGCCGCGCCGCGTCGTCGGATAGCAGGGCGCCTCATGCCTCGTCGCGAAGAGATCAAGAAGGTCCTCCTCATCGGCTCGGGTCCCATCATCATCGGGCAGGCGTGCGAGTTCGATTACTCGGGCACCCAGGCCATCAAGGCGCTCAAGGAAGAGGGCATCGAGGTCGTCCTCCTCAACTCGAACCCGGCGACCATCATGACGGACCCGGACTTCGCCCACCGGACGTACATCGAGCCCATCACCGTCGAGGCCGCCGAGCGCATCATTCAGCTGGAGAAGCCCGACTCGCTCTTGCCCACCATGGGCGGGCAGACCGCGCTCAACCTCGCCAAGGCGCTCGCCGAGCAGGGCATCTTGAAGAAGTACGGCGTGCGCCTCATCGGCGCCTCGCTCGAGGCGATCAACAAGGCCGAAGATCGCAAGCTCTTCAAGGAAGCGATGGAGCGCATCGGCCTCGAGCTGCCCAAAGCCGGCATCGCCACCACCCTGGAAGAGGCGCGCGTGCTGGTGAAGGAGCTGGGCTTCCCTTCCATCATCCGCCCCAGCTTCACCCTCGGCGGCACCGGCGGCGGCGTCGCCTTCAACGAGGAACAGTTCGAGCAACTCTGCGCCGGCGGCCTCGCGGCGAGCCCGGTGCACGCGGTGCAGATCGACGAGTCGGTGCTCGGCTGGAAGGAATACGAGCTCGAGGTCGTCCGCGACTCGAAGGACAACTGCATCATCGTCTGCTCGATCGAGAACCTCGACCCGATGGGCGTGCACACCGGCGACAGCATCACGGTGGCCCCCGCGCAGACGCTGACCGACAAGGAATACGAGCGCATGCGCGACGCCTCCATCGCGATCATGCGGGAGATCGGCGTCGACACCGGCGGCTCGAACGTGCAGTTCGGCCTGAACCCGAAGGACGGCCGCATGGTCGTCATCGAGATGAACCCGCGCGTGTCCCGCAGCTCGGCGCTCGCCAGCAAGGCCACCGGCTATCCCATCGCCAAGATCGCCGCCAAGCTGGCCATCGGGTACACGCTCGACGA
>VFKJ01000968.1 GCA_009885595.1 Myxococcales bacterium
GCATCTTCCGCTTCGCTCCAGCTGCCTGGCCCAGCGTTCCGCTGGGACGGCTCCGCTCCGGTTCATCCGCCCGTGCTGACCAACTGCAGCGCGAACACCGTGCCGAGGTTGGTCATCACGTACAACCGCGACCCGAAGCGCACCGACGACACGCCAGCCGGAGAAGCGGTGACGCCGCGCCCCGGGTTCCACATCGCGCGCACCTTGCCGCTGGTCGGCTCGACGAAGGCCAGCGCGGTCGAGGTCGGCACCACCACGTAACCCCGGGCCAGCGCCAGCGAACGGCCCGCGTTGACGCCCTTCCCCTTCGAGGTGCGATCGCTGAGGTTGAGCGTCCACAACATCCGCCCTCCGTTCAGGTCGAAGGCGGTGAGCGCGCCGTCGCCGGTGGCGAACAGGGTGTTGCCTCGCGGCAGCAGCGCGGTCAGCCCCGGGTGCCCAGAGGTCCACTGCAGATCACCCGTCTTCGCGTCGAACGCACAGACGCCATCAGCGTAGCTGGCCACGAAGAGCCGCCCAGAGGCGAGCACCGGCGCGGTGTCGACGTCGAGGAACTGGTTGCCACCCGAGATGGTGACCTTCTTCTCCCACATGGCCACGCCGCTCTCGAGGTTGAGCGCGACCAGGTACCCGTCGGCGAAGCCCATGTACGCG
Source organism: Myxococcales bacterium (assembly GCA_009885595.1). Taxonomy (GTDB): domain Bacteria; phylum Myxococcota; class Myxococcia; order Myxococcales; family Myxococcaceae; genus Archangium_A. Next base: position 655 of record VFKJ01000968.1, read on the forward strand.
CGCCCGTCACCGACGATCGGCCGGGAAGCGCCCCGCACCGTGAAGCCCGAGGGCGCGTCGCGCCGGTATTGCCACGACCAGGCGCCCGTCTCGAGGTTCACCGCGAAGATCGTCTCCGACTGCGAGGCGACCAGCACCTTGTTGTCCGCGATGGTGGGCGAGGTCACCAGCTCCTCGTTGGCCTTGAACGTCCACACCTGCTCGCCCGAGAGGGCGCGGAACGCGTAGAGCACGCCGTCGCCGCCGGCCACGTAGACGATGCCGCTGTGCACCGTTGGGCCCGAGAGGAAGCGGCCGCCGGTCTTGAACTCCCACTCCACGTGCCCATCGACCGGAGAGAGGCTGCGCACGAAGCCGTCACGGGTGGCGACGTAGATGCGCTCGGTGTCGGGGTCGATCGCCGGAGAAGCCGTCTCGGTGGGCTGGTATTCCAGCAGCCCCAACTTCACGAGCGGCGTGTTCCACGCGACCTCGTAGATCGCAGGGAACGAGACGTGCGCGTCCCGGAACGGGATCGTGGGGTCGTCGTTGAGTGGGATCGCCTTGCAGCCGGCCATCAAGACCAGGAGGAGCAGACGCAGCTTCATGTTGGTAAGCCCTCTCCCCGGCCCTCTCCCCCTCAGGGAGAGGGAGACGTTACTTGCCGGCATCGATTGCAGGCACCACCGGCGCCGGCTTCGGCACGTCGACGCCCTGAGCGGTCAGCACCGCGATGCGGTCCTTGGCGAGGCGCGCGGCAGCCGAGTTCGGCGCGGCGTTCTCGATCTCCGACAGGGTCTTCGCCGCGGCCACCGTGTCGCCCTTGATGAGCAGCATGCGCGCGCGGTGGTACATGCCCATGCCCTTGAGGAAGTCGGTCTTGTTCTCCTTGGCGAGGAGATCGAACGCGTTGAGCGCGTCGTCGTACTTCTTCTGCGCCTCGAGCGCGTAGCCGCGCGACTCGTACGCCGCCGGCCGCAGCGGGTCGTTCTGCTCCGCCTTCGCCAGGAACTCGTCGACGAGCGGGAGCGCCTGGTCGGCCTTGCCCTGCCGCAGGTACGCCTGGGCCAGAGGGAGCGCCGCCGACACCGACGCCGTGGTGCCGCCGTGCTTGCCGCGGAACTCGGAGAGCGACTTCGCGATGGCCTCGTCCCGCTCAGCCTCGGTCTTGAACGGGGGATCCTCGCCCGGCTTCACCTCGGTGGGGTTCGCGTTCACCTGGCGCTCGAGCACCCGCAGGGCGGCGCCGAAATCCTTGGACGCCGCGGTCTCGCTGCGGCCGCTCAGGCTGAAGCCGATCGCGATCACCAGCCCCACGGCGAGAATGCCGCCCACCACCAACACGACCTCGCGGCCGTGCTTCTCCAGGAACGGCATCGCCTCCTGGCCGAGCTTCTGGAGTTCGTCCGGCTTCCGCAGCTCTTTTTGTTCGTCTTTGTAGGCCATCGCGCGGGCTGTCTAAGGGTCCGATTCCCTTAAGTCAACGCGCGCGTTGCTTACTCTTCTCCCGGGCGCGGAAACGCTGGGCGGCCTCGGCGCGCTTCTTCTGACCCGGGCGCTCTCGCCAGAAGAGCCGAATGGGCACCTTGAGGCGGAACACCTTGCGCAGATAGTTGATCACGTACCGCTCGTAGCGATCCGGCACGCCCTTGGGCTGGTTCACCATCATGGTGAAGGCGAGGGGCGCGGTGGCCACCTGGGCGGAGTAGTAGATCTTCAGCTGACGGCCCTTGATGACCGGCAGCGAGTGCTCGGTGGTGACGTGGGCCACCAGCTTGTTCAGCTGGGGGGTCGCCGCGCGGAAGTACTGCTGCTGGAAGACCTCGAGCGCGATCTCGAGCACCTTCTTCACCTTCTCGCCGGTCTGGGCCGAGACGAACACCATCGGCGCCCAGTCGACCCAGTCGAGGTACCACTTCACCTCGGCGCGGAAGTCCTCTTCCTTCTTGGTGCCCTTCACCAGGTCCCACTTGTTGACGCAGATGACCAGGCCCCTGCCCTTGCTCTCGGCGAGGTGGGCGATCTTCCGGTCCTGATCGACCGCGGGCTCGGTGGCGTCGATCATCAGCACCACCACGTCGGCGTCTTCCGCCGCGCGCAGCGCCCCCAGCACCGAGAAGCCCTCGACGCGCTGGGTGATGGTCGACTTCCGGCGGATGCCGGCGGTGTCGGTGAGGATGAACTTGCGGCCCTTGAACTCGACCTCGGAGTCGATCGGGTCGCGCGTGGTGCCGGCGATCGGGCTGGAGATCACCCGCTCTTCCCCGAGCAGCGCGTTGACCAGCGTCGACTTCCCCACGTTGGGGCGCCCCACGATGGCGACCCGCACCGGGCGATCGGCGTCGGGAAGCTCCTCCAGCGATTCTTCGGGCAGCGGCTCGCCCTCGGGCAGCCTGGGAATGAGGTCTTCCAGCACCTCGATCATGCCCTCGTTGTGCTCAGCGGACACGGGGAACGGGCGGCCCAGGCCGAACTTGTGGAAGTCGGCCACCATCTCCTCGGCGTCGCGGCGGCCGTCGGTCTTGTTCACCAGCAGCATCACCGGCTTGCTCGACTTGCGCAGGTAGTTGGCGACGTCCTGATCTTCCGAGGTGGGCCCGGTGCGGGCGTCGACCACGAAGAGCACCAGATCGCACTCTTCCACCGCCGCCTGCGCCTGCTGGCGGATGTAGCGGGAGAGCGGGCTCTCCTTGTTGTCGGGCACGAAGCCGCCGGTGTCGACCAGCGTCACCGGCACGTTGTTGAGCTCGCAGTCGGCGTAGTGCCGGTCGCGCGTCACCCCGGGCTGGTCTTCGACGATCGCGCGCTTGCTGCGGATCATCCGGTTGAAGATGGTCGACTTGCCCACGTTGGGCCGGCCGACGATCGCGATCAGCGGGCGCCCCTTCCTCATGAAGTCCTCTCCTGCACGTAGCCCAGCTTGCGCAGACCATCGGGCCGCTCGGTCCAGCGCGGCTCCACCCTCACCTGCAGCGAGAGGTACACGTGATTGCCCAGCAGGCGCTGAATGCTCATGCGCGCGTCGGTGCCGATGGTCTTGAGCATCTCGCCGCGCTTGCCGATCACGATCGCCTTCTGCGAATCGCGCTCGACGTAGATGTTGGCGAGGATGCGCACCAGCCCCTCGAGCTTCTGCCTGGGCTTGTCGCCTGGGGCCGGAGGCGCTTCCTTCTTCTTGTTCTTCTTCGCGCGGGGCGGCGGCTTGTCGCGCTCCGACTCGTCGAACTCCTCGACCAGCACGGCCACCGAGTACGGGACTTCCTGGTGGCAGTGCCGCAGCACCTGCTCGCGAACGAGCTCGCCCACCAGCACCCGCTCGGCCTGATCGGTGAGGGTGTCGGCGGGGAAGATCGGCTCCCCTTCCGGGAGGTGCTTGAGCACCTGCTCGAACAGCGTCTCCAGGCCCTCGCTGTGGCGCGCGCTCACCGGGAGCACCTCCACGAAGGGGAACTCCTTCCGGTAGAGATCGATGAGCGGCAGCAGCAGCACCTTCTTGATGGTGTCGATCTTGGTGAGCACCAGGATGATGGGCTTGCCCATCTGCTTGAGCCGCTCCAGCACGGTGCGGTTGCCCGGGGAGATGGTGGGCGCGCGCTCTTCCGTCAGGCCCTCGGAATCGACCAGGAAGAGCACCACGTCGGCGTCGTCAGCCGCGGCCAGCGCGGAGTCGACCATGAACTTGTTGAGCGCCCCCTTCGCCTGGTGAATGCCAGGCGTGTCGAAGAGCGCGATCTGGCCCGCTTCCCTGGTCACCACGCCCAGGATGCGGGTGCGGGTGGTCTGGGGCTTGGGCGAGATGATCGCGACCTTCTCGCCGACCAGGCGATTGAGCAGCGTGCTTTTTCCGGCGTTCGGCCGGCCAATCAACGCGGCGTATCCGCTGCGCATGGGGTGCTCCGGAGGTGATCGGGGACGCCGAAAAAGCGCGTCCCCTTGAGAGGCGACGGCCCCCATACACGGTTTCGCCCCGGTGCGCTCAGCCCGTCCGGCTCAGGCGCTGGTCGAGATCGTCAGCTTCTTGATCACCACGTCGGTCTTCGGGCGATCGCCGGGGTTCTTCGGGATCAGGTTGGCCACCCGGTCGATGACGTCCTGGCCGGTCACCACCTCGCCGAAGATCGTGTGCTTGTTGTTGAGCCAGGTGGTCGGCACCACGGTGATGAAGAACTGCGAGCCGTTGGTGTTGGGGCCAGAGTTCGCGCACGCGAGCAGCCCGGGGCGATCGAAGCGCCGGCCCGACTGGAACTCGTCCTCGAACTTGTAGCCGGGACCGCCCGTGCCGCGGCCGAGCGGATCTCCGCCCTGCACCATGAACTCCTTGATGCAGCGGTGGAAGATGGTGCCGTCGTAGAGGGGCACGCCCTTCATCGCCTCTCCGGTGCCCGGGTGCGTCCACGGCTTCTCCCCGGTGGCCAGGCCCACGAAGTTCTCCACGGTCTTCGGCGCGTCCTTGGCGAAGAGCCGCACCGTGATCGCGCCTTCGGTGGTGTCGAACTTCGCGTAGAGATCGTGGCCCGCGCGGGCCTCATCCATCATTCCCATGAGTCTGCTCCCTGTGAGTTACGGCGTCGTTGAGATGGCGATGGTCTCGATGACCACCGGCTGAATCGGCCGGTCGCCAGGCTGCTTGGGCACCTTCGAGATGGCCTCGACCACCTCGAAGCCCTTCACCACCTCGCCGAAGATGGTGTGCTTGCCGTTGAGGTAGGTGGGCGTGCTGGTGGTGATGAAGAACTGCGAGCCGTTGGTGCCGGGGCCCGCGTTCGCCATCGCCAGCAGCCCGACGCGATCGAAGGTGCGGCCCGATTGAAACTCGTCTTCGAAGCGGTAGCCGGGGTCGCCGGTGCCCGTGCCGAGCGGATCGCCGCCCTGGATCATGAAGCCGTCGATCACCCGGTGGAAGATGGTGCCCTGGTAGAGCGGCACGCCCTTCTTCACCTCGCCGGTCGCCGGGCTCTTCCACTCGCGCTCACCGGTCGCCAGCCCGACGAAGTTCTTCACCGTCTTGGGCGCGTCCTTCGAGAAGAGCTTCACCGTGATGCTGCCCATGTTCGTCTTGAGGATCGCGTAGAGATCGGCGCCGCTCGAGACCTTGTCCGTCCAGGTGCCTTGCGACGCAGGCGGGGTGGCTTCGTCCTTCTTGCAGCCCGCCAGCGTCAGCAGCGTTCCCGACAACAGCGCCACCGCCATGAGCGCGCGCTTCACGGCGCCGCCGCCTTGGGGGCCTTGTCGGTGATGGTGACCGACTTCATCACCGCCTTCTCGCCCTTCATCATCGAGATGGTGACGGCGACGTCGTAGCCGCTGATCACCTCGCCGAAGATGGTGTGCTTGCCGTTGAGGTAGGTGGGCGTCGAAGTGGTGATGAAGAACTGCGAGCCGTTCGTCGCGGGTCCGCGGTTGGCCATCGCGAGCAGGCCGACCTTGTCGAAGCCGCGCCCCGACTTGAACTCGTCCTCGAAGGAATAGCCCGGGCCGCCGCTGCCGGTCCCCGTGGGATCTCCGCCCTGGATCATGAAGTCCTGGATCACCCGGTGGAAGACGAGGCCGTCGTAGTACGGGCGCTTCACCTTCTTGCCGGTGGCGTCGGTGAACTCCTTCTCACCCGCGGCCAGGCCCACGAAGTTCGCCACCGTCTTGGGCGCTTCCTTCGCGAAGAACTTGACGACGATCTCACCTTGCGAGGTGACGATGGTCGCGAAGAGATCCTTGCCCTTCAGCGCAGCGGTCGTGAACTTGCCCTCGGCGGCCATCGCAGTGGTCGAGAAGAGCGCCAAACCCAGCAGCAGTCGCGTCATGGGCGCGAAACGTAAACCTCTGAAGCGGATCCGCAACGGAAGAAATCGAGCTCAGGGCCCCGGCTTGAGCGCGGTCGCCCCGAACGTCTCGAGCGACTTCTCGGCCGCCGCCTGCTCGGCTTCCTTCTTCGAGCGTCCGGTGCTGCGGGCGTAGACCTCGCCGTTGATGGTCAGCTCGACCTCGAAGATGCGCTCGTGTTCCGGCCCGGTCTGGTTCACCACCCGATAGCGAGGGGTCGCCTTCAGGCGCTGCGCCACCGCTTCGTGAAGGATCGACTTGTGGTCTCTGCCCTGCCGGCCCTGCGCCACCCCGTCGAGGGCGTCTGCAAAGAAGACGTCGATGAAGGCGAGCACGCCCAGGATGCCGTTGCCCAGGTACAGGGCGGCGATCACCGCCTCGAGCGCGTCTGCCAGCAGCGACGCCTTGTCCCGGCCGCCCTGGAGGTCTTCTCCACGGCCCAGCAGGAGCAGCTCCCCGATGCCGACGACCCGGGCCACGCGCGCCAGGGCTTCCTCGTTGACGATCAGCGCCCGCAGCTTGCTCAGCTCTCCCTCGGTGGCGTTGGGGAAACGTTCCATCAGCCGCTGGCTGACCGCCACCCCGAGCACCGCGTCGCCGAGGAACTCGAGCCGCTCGTTGTCCTCGCACTCGTCTTTCTGCTCGTTGCTGTAGCTCTTGTGGGTGAGCGCGACGAGGGCCTGCTGCGGATCCTGGAAGGCCTGGCGGGCGCAGGCCTCGAGCCGCGCGAGGCGCTCGGCCGGCGACTGCTTCTCCGGCCGGGAAGCCGGAGCGTCGGGCGGTTTGGGTGCGTCGGGCATGCTCAGCAGACCTCGATGTCGTCGTACGGCACGCCCATCAACTCGGAGATGAAGCCCTTGATGCCCGGGAACTCATCGAGCTCGAACCTGTCGGCCCAGATCTTCCCCGAGGGGCCCGCGAGCATTCCGCGGAAGGTGCTGCCCTGCACGCGCGCCGCGGCGAACCTGAGCCTCTGCCCGCCCACGTTCACGTCTGCCACCACCTCGAGCGGGCTGCGCGGGGGCAGGAGCGCGTCGCCGAACGCGTCGAAGAGCTCCTTGAAGGGCAGCGACTGCGCGCTCGAGGCGACCACCAGGTTCGAGGGCGAGCTGTGAATGGTCGCCGAGCCCACCTGCGCGGGCTCTTCGGGCGTGGCCACCACGTCGGAGAAGAGCGCGAAGAGGAAGTCTTCCAGCGCGCGCTTGTCGAAGAACTCGCTGAGCTCGAAGACGTTCTGGGCCGCGTTGGTCAGCTCGACCCCAGCGTTGATCGTGCGCAGAATGCGGAACTGCCCGGTGCGGCTCGCGCCGATGGTGAACTTGAGCGGCTGCTTCTCGACCTCGGCGGTCAGCTGCAACGTGCTGGGGTCGACGCGTGGCGAGAAACCCAGCGCCGTGAGCTCGTTGGTGCGCCGCTCGAGCTGGAAGAGGTGATCGGTGAGCGTCTGGGTGATCAGATCTTCGAGGCGGCTGCTGGGAGAGAGGTACGCGAGGTTGATCGGCTGGGCGCCGACGAACTCGGGCGGCCCCACGTAGAGCAGCCGATCACCCATGATCGTGAACGTCACCCGATCGATCACCTTGCGCGTGAGCGGGTTGAGGGCCTGACCGCCCTGGAGCACCAGCTCGGCTTCGACGACGCCGTCCGCCTCGGTGACGTCCAGCCCCAGCTGTTCCAGAAAGGCCCGATCCATGAAGTACCTAGATCAGCCTTTCAGGAGGTCCTACGCAATGACGAAGGCAGTGATTCGTCAGCCGCGCAGCAGCTCGCGGGAGATGATCGAGCGCTGAATCTCGCTGGTCCCTTCGCCGATCTCGCAGAGCTTCGCGTCGCGCAGGTACCGCTCCACCGGGAACTCACGGGTGTAGCCGTAGCCGCCGTGAATCTGCACCGCCTTGTTGCAGGCGCGGGTGGCCGCTTCCGAGGCGAACAGCTTTCCCATCGAAGCTTCGAGCGTGTACGGCTTGCCGGCGTCGGCGAGGAAGGCGCTGCGGTGCACCAGCAGGCGCGCGGCGTCGAGCTCGGTCTGCATGTCGGCCAGCATCCAGCGGATCGCCTGGAAGTCGGCGATCGGGCTGCCGAAGGCGTGACGATCTTTCGCGTACTTCACCGACTCTTCGATCGCGCCCCGGCCCAGGCCCACCGCGAGCGCGCCGATGGTGATGCGGCCGCCGTCGAGGATCTTCATGGTGTCGAGGAAGCCGTGGCCCACCTCGCCCAGGCGCTGGCTGTCGGGCAGCTCGACGTGGTCGAAGAGCAGCTCGGCGGTGTCGGAGGAGCGCATGCCCAGCTTCCCGTGAATGGCGCGCTGGCTGAACCCCTTGAGCCCCTTCTCGAGGATGAAGGCGGTGATGCCCTTCTGCTTCTTCGCGGGCTCGGTGTTGGCGAGCACCACGAAGACGTCGCCCACGGTGCCCTGGGTGATGAACATCTTCGCGCCGTTGAGGGTCCAGGTGTCGCCCTTGCGCACGGCGGTGGTCTTGAGCCCGGCGGAATCAGAGCCGCTTCCAGGCTCCGTCAGACCCCACGCGCCCAGCCACTCGCCGCTGGCCAGCTTCGGCAGGTACTGCTGCTTCTGCGCCGCGTTCCCGAACATGCGGATGTGCGAGGTGCCCAGGCCGTTGTGCGAGGCCACCGTCAGCGCGAGCGAGCCGTCGTAGCGGGCGAGCTCTTCGATCACCACCGCGACCGCCAGCGCACCCATCGCCGCGCCGCCGTATTCCTCGCCCACGCGAATGCCCATCAGGCCCAGCTGGCCCAGCTCGCGCACGATCTCCATGGGGAACTTCTCGTGGTGATCCCACTCGCGCGCCTTGTCCTTCACGCGCTTCTCGCAGAAATCACGGACCGTCTTCTTCAGCGCCTGGAGGTCGTCGGGCAGCTCGAATTCCATGGGGGTCGATATACAGAGATCGATCGCCGCTGACACCCTTCCCGACAGTTTGGAATCCGTTCACCCCGAGCGGAGTCGAGGGGCGACCTACCGGCCCCGGTAAACGGGAGGGCGCTTCTCGGCGAAGGCCTGGAGCCCCTCGAGGCGATCTTCGGTGCCCAGGGTCTTCGCGTACTGTTGCTGTTCCACGCTCAGCGCCTCGTCGAGCTCGAGGTGGGCGCCTTCGTCGATCGCGTGCTTGGCGGCCGAGACGGCGATGGGCGCGTTCTCGCAGATCGTCCTCGCCAGGCTCAGCGCGTCGTCCAGGGTGCCCACTTTCGAGGCGAGCCCGAGGGAAACGGCCTCAGCGGCCGCGACCCGGCGCCCGGTGAGAATGAGGTCCTTGGCGGTGCCTTTCCCGACCAGGCGCGGCAGTCGCTGCGTGCCCCCCGCGCCGGGAATGATGCCGAGCTTCACCTCAGTCAGCCCCATCTCCGCCTCGGCGGCGATCACCCTCAGGTCGCAGCACAACGACAGCTCGGTGCCGCCGCCGAAGGCCGCGCCGTTGATGAAGGCGATGAACACACAGTCGGAGAGCTCGAGGGCCCGAAAAGTCTTCCTCATGCTCTCGAGAAAGCCCGCCACCTCGTGGGGCGTCATGCCCGCCCGCTCCTTGAGATCGGCCCCCGCGCAGAACGCCTTGTGGCCGGCGCCCGTGAGCACCACGCAGCGCACCTCCCGATCGGCGGACACGCGCTCGACGTTCGTCTTCAGCTCCGCGACCATCGCCCGGGACAGCGCGTTGCGGCGCACTTCCCCGTCGATCGTCCACTGCTCGAACGGGCCATGCGCGGTGATGATGAATTCGGCCATGGGGTGGCTCCGTTTCGTTAAGTTCCGCCGCAATGCTGACGCGTGCTCGTTGGATAGCTCGACTCCCGCCCTTCGTCGTGTCCTTCCTCGTGCTCTTCGCCACCAGCGCCCTGGCGCGCATCGGCGGGGGCGAGAGCTTCAACTCGGGCAACTCGGACTCCGACTCGGGCGGCGGCGACGGCGGCATCATCGTCGAGCTGCTGCTGTGGCTCATCATTCAGCACCCGGCGGTCGGCATTCCGGTGGCGATCATGGTGGGCCTGGGGCTCTTCTTCGCGCAGCGCTCTCGGGACGGGGACTCGTCGACCCGCAAGGCGATCGACAAGGCCGAGACCGAGCGTCGGACCAGCGTGAGCGCGGCCGCGGTCGATGGCTGGGTGAACGCGCTCAAGGCGAAGGATCCGCAGTTCGATCTGATGAAGTTCTTCGATCGCACCAAGCGCGAGTTCCTCGAGCTGCAGGACGCCTGGTTCAAGCGCAACCTCGAGCCGGTGCGGAAGTACCTGTCTGACGCCACCTTCCAGCGCCTGGTGACGCAGCTGAAGTTGATGGAGTTGCTCGGCGTGCGGGACGCCATCGCCGACCCCCAGGTGCTCGATTTGCAGATCATCGGGCTCGAGCAGAACGAGTCGTACGACACCGTGCACATCCGGGTGACCGCGCAGCTGTGCGACTCGGAGTCGCCTGCGAACGCGAGCGATGAAGAGGCGCTGGCCGCCGCCCGAAAGAAGAAGCCCGAGCAGTTCATCGAGGTGTGGACGTTCCTGCGGAAGCCGGGCGCCCAGACCAAGGTGGAAGGCGACGTCAGCCAGGGCAAGTGCCCCAACTGCGGCGCCCCCTTCACGGGCGGCGCGGCCAACACCTGCGAGTTCTGCGGCGCGATCGTCAACAGCGGCAACTACGACTGGGTGCTGGCGGAGATCACCCAGGGCTCGCAGTTCCAGCCGCACCCGCTCACCCCCGACGGCCTGGTGAAGGCGCGCCAGAGCGACCCCACCCTCACCACCGAGGCGCTCGAGGATCGCGCCTCGCTCGTGTTCTGGAAGTGGGTCGAGTCGCAGTCGCTGGCCGACGCGGGGCGCCTGGCGAAGGTGGCGAGCCCGGCGTTCCAGGCCGAGGTGAAGGGCAACCTCGATCACCTCTCCGGGCAGGGGAAACAGAAGTTCTTCGTGGAGTGCGCGGTGGGCGGCGTCAACGCGCAGCAGCTCACCCAGGCCGACGGCAAGGACCTCGCC
>VFKJ01000324.1 GCA_009885595.1 Myxococcales bacterium
ACGTCGACGATCTCGCGGGGAAGGAGCGCAACAAGGCGGCGCTGTTGTCGCGCGCGCACCTGCCGGTGCTGCCCGGGGTGCCGCTGCTGGGCATCGTCTCGCGGCTGACCGCGCAGAAGGGCTTCGATCTCCTCCCCGACGCGCTCGCGCTGGGGTTGCGGGAGGGCAAGTTCCAGCTGGTGGTGCAGGGCAGCGGAGAGAAGCGGTTCGAGCGCATGTTCCACCAGCTGCGCGACCAGTACCCGCGGCAGGTGCGCTTCCAGACCGCGTTCGACAACGCGCTGGCGCACTGGATCCAGGCGGGCAGCGACTTCTTCCTGATGCCTTCGCGCTACGAGCCGTGCGGTCTCACCCAGCTCTACGCGCTCAAGTACGGCACCGTGCCCATCGTCCGGAAGACGGGAGGGCTCGCCGATACCGTGCAGCTCTGGTCCCCAAGAACGGGGACGGGCACGGGCATCGTGTTCGACGACTACGACGCCAAGGCGGTGCACTGGGCGCTGGAGGCGGCGTTCAACATCTACAGAGATCGCCCCGCGTATCGCCGGCTGCAGCACAATGGCATGACGCAGAACTTCTCCTGGGAGCACCAGGTGCAGAAGTACGAGCAGCTCTATTCGAAACTCTCGTAAAGGCCTTCCATGCACGTCGTCTTCGTCGAGCCCCGGTTCCCCGTCAATCAGCGCCACTTCGTCAAAGCCCTGAAGGAGGTCGGCGCCACCGTCACGGCGATCGGCGAGGGCTCCAAGGACTCGCTCAGCTCCGACATGCGGCAGTGGCTGACGCACTACGAGCAGGTCGACTCGGTGGTGAACGAAGGCGCGGTGCTGCGCGCGGCGAAGTTCATTCACGTAAGGCACCGCATCGATCGGCTCGAGGCCACCGTCGAGGCGCACATCATGTCGACCGCGAAGGTGCGCGAGGCGATGGGCATCGAGGGCACCTCGGTGAAGACCTCGTGGCTGTGCCGCGACAAGCCCTCGATGAAAGAGGCGCTGCGCGGCGCGGGCATTCCCTGCGCGCAGTCGGCCGCGGCGTCTTCGCTCGAGGAGTTGGTCTCGTTCGCGAAGAAGGTCGGCTTCCCGTTGATCATCAAGCCGCGTGACGGCGCGGGCGCTTCAGGCACCAGCCGCTGTGATTCGCTCTCTGATCTACAGCGGGCGGCCCAGGAGCTCGGCGTGCACAAGGGCCGCTCCGTCGCCGTCGAGGAGTTCATCGAGGGCCACGAGGGTTTCTACGACACCATCAGCATCGGCGGCCGGGTGGTGCACGACTTCGTCACGCACTACTACCCGAACGTGCTCGATGCGATGCGGCACCGGTGGATCAGCCCCCAGTTCATCGCCACCAACCGCGCCGACTCCGCCGAGGGCTACCGCGAGCTCAAGGTGATGGGCCAGAAGGTGGTGCGCGCCCTCGGGATCGGCACCTCGGCGACGCACATGGAGTGGTTCGCGGGGCCCAGGGGGCTCAAGTTCTCGGAGATCGGCTGCCGGCCGCCGGGCGTGCGCGCGTGGGACTTGTACAACGTCGGCAACGACGTCGATCTCTACCGCGAGTGGGCCAACGCCATCGTGCACGGCCGTCCTGGCGCGCGGCTCTCGCGCCGGTTCTCCGCGGGCCTGGTCGCGCTGCGCCCCACGCAGGACGGGCGCATCGCCGGCTACACCGGGCTCGACAAGGTCGAGCGCGCGTTCGGCCAGTGGATGATCGACGCCCACCTGCCGCCCGAGGGCACGCCCACGCAGCCGGTCGAAGGCGGTTACATGGCCAACGCCTGGATGCGCTTCAAGCACCCCGACTACGACACGCTGCGCGAGATGCTCAACGCGGTCGGCGAAACGGTGAAGGTCATCGCGCGGTAATTCAGAACAGCACCCAGGGGGCGGGGTGACGGCAGGTCCGCGGAGTGCTCGCTTCGTGCGGGCTCTCGGCACGGGCGAGGATCCTCGAGAGAGATGTTGCGGAAACGTACTGAACGACTGACTTGAGTTGGTTCGCACGGAAGCGGCGGCCCGGGGAGCGAAGTGCTCGGGCTCATGGATTTTGTTTACAAATGACTGGTTAGCGAACCACGACCGCAATCGCCAACTCACCACTTGTAAACAAAATCCATGAGGGGGACCCCTTCGCTCCCGGGCCGTTCACTTGCTCATCGCCACGCTGACCTCGTGCAAAGAAAGCCACGTGTCGAGGGGCCGCCCCGGAACTTCCCCGAAGAGGGCCCTCAGTTCACCGCGCACCCCAGAGCAAGCCGCTCAGCACCTGATCAACCATGGTTCAGCCCTGAGGCGCCTTCGCGTCGCCTGCAGTTGAGCTCGAGGCGGCGGGCGGCGGCACGCGGCGCGGAGGAAGGACCACCAGCGGCGGCACCGGGCAATTGGTGCACGGGCCCCTCAAGGGCACCTTCAGCACCTGGCGCAGCTTGAGGAACGAGCTGGTGAGGTGGTTGGCGGTCTTCAGCGTCTTCACCGAGCTGCCCATCTTCAGCGCGATGCCGCCGAGCGTGTCGCCCTTCACCACCCGGTAGAACGCGACGTTCTGCTCAGGGCGCTTGGGCATGAGCGGCGCGAGGCGGTGGGCGAGCTCCTGCGCGCGCGGGTTGAAGAGCCGCACGTGAAAGTGGTCGCGGTGCCTGCGGGCGTGAAAGAAGACCGAGCGCCGCCCCGCGTGGAACAGCGAGTCGAGCCACTGCTTGTTCTCGCCGTGGGCCAGCGCGTAGTCGTACAGGACCTTCTGCACGCGCCTGTCGAGGAGGATGAACTGCACGTCGCCGTGCATGAGGATCGCCTTGGCGAAGGCCCAGTTCATGGGCACGTCCATCACCTTCTCGCGCTCCTTGATGCGGTACGGCTCGGGGCCCGGGTAGAACAGGCCCACGTCCACGTCGCGGCCGTTCTGGTGGCTGATGTGCGGCGGCAGGTAGCCCCCTTCAGGCCCGCTCACCTGGCCCACGCGCACCGGCGCACCCTCGGGGTACCACTCGCGCACCTGGCGGGCGGCGCCGATGATCGCGTCCGCCGTCTCCTGGGTCGTCCAGCACGACTCGGGCACCACCACCGTCCACGCCTCGCCCTCGGGGAAGGGGGCGGCGTTGATCATTCGCCCCTCTTCGACGAAGCCGATGGAGATGCTCCCGAGCGACCTCGGGTCCTGCTCCCAACGCCGCGCCAGCTCTTCGTCTGAAAGGTCGTTCGTGAACTGGTACCCTCCGTCGGTGACCGTGGCGATGACCTGGCTCGGCTCGCTGTCGCCAGCGACTTCTTCAGTCGGGCTGTCGTCGTCCTCGGCGAGCGCATCGGCGGCATCGACCTCGACCGCCAGCGCGCCGGCGTCCTCGATGACGCCGGCATCCACCGGCTCGAGCAGCGTCACCCGAGCAGGCGCGACTGGCTGAACCGAAACCGGAACCGGTTCCGGTTTGGGAACGTGCACGGGCTTGAGCGCAACGCACGCCGTGATCGACAAGGCCAGCGCCGGCAGGATTCTGTGCAGCACGCAGCGCTCCTTACCCAGCTTCGACCGCGAGGGGGAAGGGCACCATTCTTCCGAGCTGCTCACGCGGTCGGTGCGGCGGTGTAGGTGAGCGCCAATGAGCTGGTGCGTCACTTCGGCGCGAGGGTGGTGTCGAGCCACGCTGCGTCAGCGAGGTCCTTGGGGCGGCCCGAGGCGATCTCATTCTTCCGGAGGCACCTCTCCTCGACGGAAGAGTCGGACGGGCCACTCTTCTCGTGGTCGCGTGACCATCTCGCGACCCGTCAAGGACCACAGGGAGCGCGTGAGCCGACCCACGGCGAGCCAGGCTTCCTCGGGCGAGAGGTCCTGACGAGCCTCTTCCCCGGGGTCGCTGCCGGGTACGAGTCGAGCTGTCCACTGCGCACGTTGGAGCGCCCGCTCTTCTCTCGGAGTCACGCAAGGCATTGTACACGGCCCCCACCTGGATGGAGCTGGCTTCCGAACTTCTGGGTACCCCGCTCCGGGGTCGGCTACGATTGCGCCCGGCCACGCCTCGGGTGCGGTCCATGACATGATGCAGCGGTCTTGCGATAAGTGCGGATGCCAGACAGTCCCCTCAGGGCGCCCAAGATTGACGACTTGACGCGAGCCACACCGGAGCAAACGACGTGAAAGGTGCATTGCTGGGTCCCCAGCAGCTGAAGGTCACTCTCGGCGCAGCAGTCAGCGCGGTCGGTCGCGAAGGGCCCCTCGCCCTGGTGACCTGCGGCTGGCAAGAGCGCGAGGACAACGACGAAGATCTCCCCGGGCAGCTGGGGCGCAAGACCATCAACCTGAAGCTCTACGAGCGGGGTGAGCAGGTGCTCGCCGCCGACAAGCCCTTCGCCAAGGCCCACCGCGCCCGGCAGGACCAGCTGCGCCAGATTCAGGAGTTCTACCGGCTGCGCCTCGAGCGCACCTTCGACGCCGCCCTCGACATCGCGCGCAAGTCGGCCGGCACCGACCTCGAGGCCGACGAGCTGCGCCTCTCGATGGAACAGATTCGCCGCATCGATCAGGAACACCTCGATCGGGTCAGCGCGCTGCGCGAGGCCTACGAGGTGCAGCTGCGCCCCCGGGAGCGCCCGGTGATCGCCAAGCACCGCAAGGAGCTCAAGGAGATCCTCGACTCGGTGGGCCTGCTCGCGATCGCCGGCGGCCACGTGGCGGTGCTGCTCAACCGCCTGCGCATGTTCGGCGTGAAGGACCTGCTCTCCGATCACGCCCTGGTCGCCTGGAGCGGCGGCGCCATGGTGACCGGCGAGCGGGTGGTGCTCTTTCACGAGAGCCCGCCCGAAGGCTTTGGCATCAGCGAGGTGCTGGAGCAGGGCATCGGCCTGCACGCAGGCGTGCTGCCCCTGCCCAACCCCAAGCTGCGCCTCAAGCTCGAAGAGCCGCTGCGGGTGGGCTGGCTCAGCCGCCGCTACGCGCCGAGCAAGTGTGTCGCGATGGATCAAGGAGACTTCGTGCTGTTCGATGATGGCAAGTGGTTCGGCGAAGAGGGCACCGTGCTGCTGAAGGAAGACGGCAGCGTGGGGACCCGGTGGACCGACGTTCAGGTGAAACAGTGACCCCCGAGCTCGCCATCGACAAGCTCAAGAAGGGCCCGCACGACGCGCCCGCGGTGGAGGCGTTCATGAACGCCCACACCTTCCCCCTGGTGGAGGGCGGCAAGGTCACCTTCGTGTTCCGCGGCCAGGTGGAAGCGGTGCACCTGAAGAGCTGGGTGTACGGGTTGCCCAACAGCCAGCCGCTCCATCACCTCAAGGACACGGATCTCTGGCACTTCACGCTCGACATCCCTCCGAAGTCGCGCGTCGAATACAAGTTCGAGATCGTCCGCAACGGCAACGGGCAGTGGATCGAGGATCCGCTCAACCCCTACCGCGCGACCGACCCGTTCGGCGCCAACTCGGTGGTGCACGGCGAGGGCTACACCATCCCCGAGTGGACCCAGGTCGACCCCGACGCGCGCCCCGGCACGCTCGAGCCCTGGGTGGTGAAGAGCAAGGCCTTCAACGACACCCGCGGCTTCCTCGTCTACCTGCCCGCCCGCTTCCGCAAGACGCGCCGCTACCCGCTGCTCTTCGTGCACGACGGGCCGGACTACGTGCGCTTCGCGAACCTGAAGACGGTGCTCGACAACCTCATTCACCGCCTGGAGATCCCCGACCTGGTGGTCGCGCTCACCGGCAGCCCCAACCGACTGGGCGAGTACGCCGACGACGAGCGGCACGCGCGCTACGTGACCGAAGAGGCGATCCCCGATCTCGAGGCCCGGCTGCCGCTGATAGGTCAGCCCCGCGGTCGCTGCCTGATGGGCGCCAGCTTCGGCGGGGTGGCCTCGCTGTCCACGGCGGTGCGCTACCCCGGGTTCTACGGGCGGCTGCTGCTGCAGTCGGGCTCGTTCGCCTTCAGTGACATCGGTCACCAGAACAAGCGCGGGCCGGCGTTCGAGCCGGTGGTCAAGTTCATGAACCGGTTTCGGGAGAACCCGGTGCTGGTGGCCGACAAGGCCTTCATCAGCTGCGGGATGCACGAGTCGCTCATCTACGAGAACCGCTCGCTCATCCCCATGCTCCAGACCACCGAGCTGGAGCTCAAGTACGTCGAAGCGCGCGACGGGCATAACTGGGAGAACTGGCGAGATCGCCTGCGGGAAGGGCTGTCGTGGCTCTTTCCGGGACCGCTGCGCATGGTCTACGAGTAAACTCTTCGACTCTTCGAGGGAACACCTTGGCCAACGTCACGAGAAGCATCGGCTTGTCGCTCGGCGCGGACATCTGCTGGCCCATCTGCTTCGAGCAGATCATGAAGCGCCTCGCGCTTCGGGTTCAACACGACGGCGACACCATCGACTTTGCGGTCGAGCGCGTCACCATCGAGCCCTTCGCGCTGACCCAGCCCGTCAAATACGACGTGGTGATCGACCGGCTCACGCACTGGTACGACACCACGCGCGAGTGGATCAAGAAGGGCGTGTTGATGGACGGGCTCTACGTCTTCAACAACCCCTGGTCCGTGCAGTCGATGGAGAAGCACACCAGCTACGCCGCCATGACGGCGCTGGGCATGCCGATCCCCGAGACGTGGATGGTGCCGCCCAAGTCGTACGAGGCGCTGCCTGACCTGAAGCCCACCCTCAAGCAGTACGCGCGCCTCTTCGACCTGGCCGCCCTGGGAAAGAAGATCGGCTACCCGCTCTTCATGAAGCCCTACGACGGCGGCGGCTGGAAGGGCGTCACCCGCATCGCCGACGAGGCGGGCCTCAAGAAGGCGTACGACGACTCAGGCACCCTGGTGATGCACCTGCAGAAGGCGGTGGAGCCGTACGATCACTTCGTGCGCACCATCGGCTTCGGGCCGCAGACGCACTCGGTGCTCTACGACCCTGCGGCGCCGCTGCACGATCGCTACACCCTGAAGAAGGAACAGGAGTTCCTGGAGACCGTAGACAAGAAGGTGCTCGAGAACACCACGCTGACCATCAACGCGTTCTTC
>VFKJ01000125.1 GCA_009885595.1 Myxococcales bacterium
CCTCCGAAGAGGCCCTTCTTGAGAAAGCCGCGGCGGGTGTTGGGGGCACCCTTCGGGGGCAGGTACATCTTCATTGGGGCCAAGCTAACCCAGTTGGGGCGCCCCCGCGGCTTCGACGAATGGCCTGGTAAGCACAAGCAATCGCCAAGTCGTGCCAGTGGTCTAGCATCGGGGCATGACTGCCCGAACACTCGCGATGGTCCTTGCTGGTGGCGCCGGAACGCGCCTCGAACCGCTCACCCGGGAGCGCGCCAAGCCCGCGGTGCCCTTCGGAGGGCGCTACCGGATCATCGACTTCTGCCTGTCGAACTTCGTCAACTCCGGCATCTTCAAGCTCAAGGTGCTCACGCAGTACAAGTCTGACTCGCTCAACAATCACATCTCGCGCACCTGGCGCATGACGGCCTTCCTGGGGCACTTCTGCGAGACAGTGCCCGCCCAGATGCGCACCGGGGGTGATTGGTACAAGGGGTCGGTCGACGCGATCTTCCAGAACCTGAACCTGATCACCGACGAGAACCCCGACACGGTCTTCGTCTTCGGCGCCGATCACGTCTACCAGATGGACGTGGCGCAGATGCTCGACTTCCACCGCGCGAAGATGGCCGACTGCACGGTGGCGGTGCTGCCGGTGCCCATCGAGCAGGGCAGCGAGTTCGGCATCCTCGACGTGGACGCGGAAGGCGTGGTGAAGAACTTCGTCGAGAAGCCGAAGAACCCGCCGCCCATGCCCGGGGACCCGACGCGCTGCCTGGCGTCGATGGGCAACTACCTCTTCAACACCGAGACGCTGGTGCGCGAGGTGGTCAACGACGCCAAGCTCGAGAACTCGTCGCACGACTTCGGCAAGTCGATCCTCGCCTCGCTCAACAAGCGCGCGAAGGTCTACGCGTACGACTTCCTCACGAACATGGTGCCGGGCCTGGGCAAGCGGGAGCGCGGCTACTGGCGCGACGTGGGGACGCTCGACGCCTACTTCCAGGCGAACATGGACCTGATCACCGTCGAGCCGATCTTCAACCTCTACAACTCGCAGTGGCCGATCGTCACCGCCACCACCTCGCTGCCTCCGGCGAAGTTCGTGTTCAACGACGTCGCGCAGAAGCGGGTGGGCCGCGCGCTCGATTCGCTGGTGAGCGAGGGGTGCATCATCTCGGGTGGCCTGGTGGAGCGCTCGGTGCTCTCCCCGCGCGTGCGCGTCAACTCGTGGTCGCAGGTGCACGACTCGATCTTGATGGAGAACGTGGAGATCGGCCGGCACTGCGACATCCGCAAGGCGATCATCGACAAGAACGTGACCATTCCCCCGGGCACGAAGATCGGCGTCGACCTCGAGGAAGACCGCAAGCGCTTCCACGTCACCGAGAGCGGCATCGTCGTGATCCCCAAGGGCGCGCACGTGGCGCCCGAGGCGAACTGAGCGAAGACTCTCAGCAACTGAGGAACGCGGTGGACAGTCTGCGGGCCATCCCGCGGATCGCCGCGACCAACCCGTAAGCCCGCGTTTCTCCGTTCACGCGGCGAGGCACGAGGCGTGGACAGCCCACGAGCATGGGCCGTCACGACAAGGTCTTTCGCTCGCTGATGGCAGAGCCCGGCGTCGCCGAGGCCCTGCTTCGAGAACGCCTCCCGCGCAGCCTGGTGGCCAGTTTTTCGGGACCGCCCGAGGCGCTGCCGGAGCACTTCATCGACGAGTCGCTCAAGGCGAGCATCGCGGACCAGGTACTGCGAGTTCCGAGGCGGGGCGGACGGGACGGCTACGTGTACTGCCTGCTGGAACACAAGCGCACGCCCGACGTGTTCGTACTCGTGCAGGTGCTCCGCTACGTTTCCGCGCTCTACTCGAGGCTGGCGAAGCAACGAGGGAGAAGACGCA
>VFKJ01001143.1 GCA_009885595.1 Myxococcales bacterium
ATGACCCCGGACGTCTCGCGATCGAGCCGGTGCGCGGGGCTGGCGGAGAAGCCGTTCCGCTCGGCCTTGGGGCCTAAGTAAGCGCGCACCACGTCGACCACGGTGCCGCCGGTGATCCCGCTGCCGGTGTGGGCGGCCATGCCGGAGGGCTTGTTGAGGGCGAGGATCCAGTCGTCCTCGTAGATGATGTCGAGCTCGGACAGGTCGACCGGGGGCGGCGGGGGGGCCTTGCGCTCGCGATCTCCCAGCAATTGGGCGTCGGTGCCGCGCACGGTGATGACGTCGCCGGCGACCAGCTCCTGTTCGGGCTTGGCCCGCTTGCCGTTCACCCTGATTTTTTTCACCCGGATCATCTTGAACAGGTGGCTGAAGGGGACGCTGGCGAGCGTCTTCTTGAGGTACTTGTCGAGGCGGACCCCGGTGTGATCGTCGGTGACCTTGTACTCGAGCATCCCAAACAGCCTGTAGCTCAGCGGAACGCAGTTGTGGAAGGTGCTGGAGGCTGACGATAAGAGGTCCCGCATGGGAAAGCAGGTCAGCATCGAGGAGTTGCTCAAGTCCGGGTCGAAGCAGTGGAACCAGCTCCGCAAGGACAACAAGGTTCCGCTGGATCACACCGGCGCCACGTTCCCCCAGCTGTTCTCGGCGAACGCCGATCTGTCGGGGCTCACGCTCATCGGCACCGAGTGGGAGAAGTGCGATCTGTCGAAGGTCACCTTCAAGGAGGCTGACCTCTCGGGCGCCTATTTCCACGGGGGCCGCCTGCAGGACTGCGACTTCCGCGGGGCGAACCTGGAGGGCGCGACCTTCGAGAAGCTCAAGCTCTTGCGCTGTGACTTCACCAACGCGGTGGGGCTCGAGCAGCTCGAGTTCGACGACTGCGACATGGACCGGGTGACGGGCCTCGACGGGGAAGACGCGCCGCCGCCTCCGCCTCCGCCCGCGGTGGGCGTGACCAGCTTCACCCGCGAGCAGCGCGCGGCGGTGATGGGCCTGGGCACCTCGACGCCGGAGAGCGATCTCCCCCCCTTCCGGCCAGGTGACGCGCCGGGCACCCTGCTCTTCCGCGGGCTCAAGCACATCGCCAACCCGCCGCCGTGGGTGTTGGACGTGCCGGGCCTGCGTCCTCCCCTGCCGGTGCGCATGCCCCCGGGCGCGAGCCTGGAGCACCAGTACCGCGAGGCGGTGAAGACGCGGCTCGAGGGCCGGCGTCCGGTGCCTGACATGCAGGCGGTGGCGAAGGCGAAGGAAGTCGTCGCAGCCGGTGGCGGCGATTCGGCGGTGGCGGTGATGTACCTGCGCGAGGTGGGGGAAGAGGTGGTGTCCAGCGAGGCGGCCATCGACGGGCTCAACGCGGATCTGCGCGAGGCGGTGGAGGTCGAGGACGCCACCGCAGACGTGGATCCCCGCATCACGGGCGCGCTGCACGAGCTCAAGGCGTCGTCGGAGGCGCTGGACGTCTTAGGCGAGCTGCGGATGAAGTTGGCGGCGGTGCAGCTGTTCTCGGCGTTGATCGAGGCGGGCTTCATGCCGGACAACAACTGGGAAGAGGCGGTGGATTCAGCCGAGCCCAGCCAGGACCTGGCGCACATCGCGAGCAACGGGAACCGATCGGTGTTGACGGAGTCGTTCAAGAACTTCGCCGAGCTGCCCGACGAGATCCGCATGCGTCGCCTCGCCTACCTGGCGGAAGCGACCGCACACGTCGAAGCGATGGCCGGCCCGGCGCCCGTGGTGGCCGCCCCCCCCGCCGTTCCCTAACTCATCTGACTCCCTCTCCCCCGCGGGGGAGAGGGTCGGGGTGAGGGGCTAACCAAAGCAGTCCCCTCACAAACCGGCCTGCCTCGGGGTCCTTGCGAAACGCGAGAGTCTTCAACTCAACGTTCCCGAGAAACCCCAGC
>VFKJ01000240.1 GCA_009885595.1 Myxococcales bacterium
CAAGACGGTGAGCCCTCTCCCCGACCCTCTCCCCCGCGGGGGAGAGGGAGCCAGTATTGTTTCCTACAATGAGCCCGGGCCCGCGAGCTGGCTGGCGAAGCAGTCGATGCCCTGCGCCCGCAGCTTCATCACCGTCGGCTCCGGCTCGCGGAACAGGCCAATCACCGCCCCGCCGTCGCCCCCCGCGCCCGTCAGCTTCGCGCCCAGCGCACCCAGCCCGCGCAGCTTGAACACCATCTCTTCGATCTGCGGACTGGACAGCCCCAGCGCGCCCAGCAGGCCGTGGTTCATGTTCATCACGTCGCCCAGCGCCTCGAGCTCACCTTTGCGCGCGGCCGCCGCGCCCTCGAGCACCAGCCGGCCGATCTGATCGAACACCCGGCGATACCGCCCAGGCCACCGCTTCTGCCGCTCGCGCAGCGCCCCCACCGTCGCCTTGGTCGAAGATCGCGGCCCCACCATCGCCACCAGCACCTTCACCGGCCGCGCCGCCTTGACCTCGACCGCCTTGCCCTTCCTGAAGAGGACCATCGTCCCGCGAGCGCTGGTGGTGTGATCCACCCCGCTGGGCGTGCCGTGGAACTCCTTCTCCATCTCGAACGCGAGCGCCTCGACCTGCTTCGCCTTCGGAGCCGCGCCGTACTGCGCCTCCAGCAGCACCCGCGAGACCGCCACCGCCAGCGCGCCTGAGCTGCCCAGCCCCATCGACAGCGGCAGCTCGCTCTCGAGGTAAACCGAGATCTTCGGGTGCTTCGTCTTCTTCGCCGCCCGCGCGAACGCCCGCTCCAACGCCGCCAGGTGCTCGGGCGAAACGCCTTCGGGAAGCTCGAGCGTGGTCGACGCCGAGGGCACGCCCCACGCCCGCATCCCGCGGGAAATGGCCGCCGCGAGCGCCGGGTGGCCGTACACCACGCCGTGTTCGCCCAGGAGGATCACCTTCCCGGGGCCGAACGCCGTCAGCTGCGAGAGAGAACTCTTCGGTGCCGCGCTCACGGGCTGCTCACCTCTCCGAGCGCGGGCGCCGGCTGGTCCTTCATCATCACCGCGAGGATCTCCTTCGCCTTCTCCACCTTCACCTGGCCGGCCTTCACCAGCGCGTTGGCGACCTGCTCCACCCAGTGCCCGCGCGCACCGGCCGTCACCGCCACGCACCGCGCGTGCAGCGCCATGTGGCCCTTCTGAATGCCCACCGAGCCCAGCGCGCGCACCGCCGCGAAGTTCTGCGAGAGGCCCACCGCCGCCATCACCATCGACAGCTCCCGGGCGCTGGAGACGCGCAGCACCTTGAGGGCCGCCTGCACCTGCGGGTGCGCCTTGATGGGTCCACCCACCGTGCCCAGCGCCAGCGGCAACTCGATGCGCCCCACCAGGTGCCCTTCCTCCAGCATCCAGGTGGACAGCGGCCGGTACTGGCCGTCCCGGCACGCGAACGCATGCGCACCCGCTTCGATCGAACGCCAGTCCTGCCCGGTGGCGATGGCGACCGCGTCGACGCCGTTCATCACGCCCTTGTTGTGGGTGGCGGCGCGGTAGGGGTCAGCCTGCGCGAAGCGGCTGGCCTGCACGATGCCTTCGGCGATCGACTCGGCGGGCAGATCGAAGTCCGCCAGCGAGGCCACCGGAATGCGGCACGACGCGCGCGCCAGCCGGCGGTCCGCGAGGTTGCTCAAGATGCGCAGGAAGACCTTCCCGCCCGTCAGCTGCTCCACCAGCGGCGCCACGCCCTCGCACATGGTGTTGATCAGGTTCGCGCCCATCGCCTCCTGGGTGTCGATGTAGAGGTGCAACACCAGGATCGGCTCACCGCGCGGCCCCTCGGGCGCAGGCAGCACGCGCACCTCGAGATCCTTCGCGCCGCCGCCCCGGGCCAGCATCGCGGGGTGAAAGCTGTTGGCGAGCGCGAGCAACTGCTCCTTGTGGGCGATCAGCGTCTTCGAGGCCTCCGCGGGATCGCCGTACCCGGTGAGCTGGACCTGGCCGATCATGATCGGGTCGTCCGCCTCGGCCTGGAAGCCGCCGCCCTCGCGGACGATCTTCGCCGCGAAGCTCACCGCCGCCACCACCGAGGGCTCTTCCACCGCCATCGGCACGATGTAGTCGCGGCCGTTGACCTGCAGGTTGAGCCCCAGCCCCAGCGGCAGGGTGAAGATACCGATGGCGTTCTCGATCATCTGGTTGGCCATCTCGGTGCTCAGCCCGACCCCCTGCAGCGCCGCCGCCTCGTCAGCCGAGAGGCGCGCCATGCGAGCCACCGTGCCGATCCGATCGGCCACGGGCAGCTTGTGAAAGCCCGCCAGGCGTGAGGTGAGCTCGGCCATCTGCTTGTCCAGGTTCTTCATCGTCATTCACCCCAGTGCCTGCAACCAGTCCTTCAATTCGCCCGTCACCACCCGAGGCTGACGTCGGAGCTCCGCCACCGTCCGGCTGCCGGTCAGCGCCAAAGCCTGCCGCAGGCCAGTCATCACGGTCTCGAGCGCGGTTCGCACGCCTGCCACGCCGCCTTGCTGCTGGGCCCGGAACAGCGGCAACGCCAGGCCCGCGAGGTCGGCGCCCAGCGCCAGGGCCTTGGCCACGTCCAGGCCGGTGCGCATGCCCCCCGAGGCGACCAGGGTGACGTGGGTCGGAACCGACTTCCGCACGCTGGCGATGGCCGCCGCGGTGGGAATGCCCCAGCTGGCGAACTGCGCCCCCACCTCTCGGGCCACGCCGGTCGAGCGGAGCTGCTCCACCCGCACCCACGAGGTCCCGCCCAGGCCGGACACGTCGAGGCTCGTCACGCCGCAGTCCACCAGCCGCCGCGCCACCTCTGGAGAGAGCCCACAGCCCGTCTCCTTCACCAGCAGCCGGTCGCCATAGGCCTTCGCCAGCGCGGTGACGGTGCGGTAGCCACCCTCGAAGTCGCGATCGCCCTCGGGCTGGTTGAGCTCCTGGCCCGGGTTCAAGTGCAGCGCGAGGGCATCGGCGCCGATCGCCTCGGTCAGCTTGCGGATCTGATCGATCGGCATGCGGGTGGCCTGCACCAGGCCGAGGTTTCCGATCAGGACGGCGGTCGGCGCCACGCTGCGCACCGCGAAGGTGGACGTGAGCTCGGCGCGTTCGGCCATCGCGCGCTGGCTCCCCACCCCGAAGGCCACCCCGAACTCCTCGGCGACCTGGGCGAGCTCCCGATTGACCTGCCCGGCCCGTTCGGTGCCTCCGGTCATCCCGGTGATGAGGATCGGCGCCTTGAGCTGCTTGCCGAACCAGCTGAGCCCTAGCTGAACCTGCCCGAACGACAGCTCCGGCATGGCGCAGTGCACCAGGCGAACGTCACCCAGCAGGGTCGCGTTCTCGACCGGGGCGACCTCCTCGGTCGCGCAGAGATCGAGGTGAGCGTCTTTTCGCTTCGCTGTGGTTTCGTCGTGCATCGAGCGGGTTTCCTCCTAACAGCCACCCTCCTCCGGATTCCACAACCGAAACCTGCGGATTCATTTACGAACGTCACGGGTGGTCGAAAATCGGCGGCGAACGGTCGCCATTTGGCCGTAGAAGCCGCCCATGCCGGGGCCGGTCTGCGTGTTTTTGCATCGCGGCGAATACGACGCCGTTCACCAGGGGTTGTCGATCGCCGCCTCTGCGGTGGCGATGGGGCGGAGGGTCGAGCTGTATTTCTTCTGGTGGGCGCTGGAGCGGCTGACGCGCGGCAACCTCGACGAGCCCGATCTCGAGCGCGATGACGTCAACGCCACCATGGAGCTGCGCGGGGTGCCCACCCTGCGCCAGTTGCTCGACGTGGTGCGCGACTCAGGCAACGCCACGCTCTTCGCCTGCACGGGCTCGATGGCGTCGATGGGGCTGACGCCTCCCGACGTGGAGCCGAAGGTGGACATGTTGATCGGCTGGACGGCGATCCTTCAACGCACCGCCGGGGTCACCGACCGGTTCACGCTCTAGCGACGGGAGCTAACCTGTTCGGCGCTCTAGCTCCCTCCCCGCAGGAGAGGGCTGACGGTGCCGTGAAGAGACCCGCCGTCAGCAGCGAGCAGGCACGGGGGTAGTCCAGCTCCGCGCAATGCAGCCTCGAGACGCAGGGGGAAGGTGTCCATCGCCGCGGTGCGCATTCCGGCGTGGCCTCTGAGCGCGGAGGTTCCTGTGACGAGTTGGCTGGAGCGATGAGCAGGTGACGCCAGGACAGCCCGAGCGGCTCGGCTTCCGCGAGATGTTGTCAGAGTGCTAGCTCTGCCTAATGTTTTAGGCACATCTTGCTCTTTCGCCAACGAACCGAAAAAGGCGCGCCACCCGGCCCACTTGCTCATCGCTTGAGACACCGAGTGACGGAGCCCCGCGATGAGGGGCCAGCGAGAGTCGAGCAACAGGTCGCGCAACCCACCCGACCCCGCTCTTCCCGGCCTTTGCAGCCAGCTCACGATCCGAGAGTCCGTGCATCGCCGAGCGACTTGTTCCCTCGAGGCCACTCGGGATGACGGAGTTCTCGATCCACAGCGCGGGTGGACGGCTGGTTACACGTAGCGCTGCTCGAACAGCTTGCGCAGGCCGTCCTGCCGGCGGAGCAGCTCGAGGGTGAGCTCCGCGTGCCCGGGCACGTAGCCGTTGCCGACGATCATCTGCACGTCCTTGCCCACGCCCTCGGCGCCGAGCGCGGCCGAGGTGAAGCTGGTGGCCATGGAGAAGAAGATCACCGTGCCGCCGTCGCGCACGCTCAGGATCGCGGCCATCTCGGTGTTGGGCACCGAGGCGCAGTTGATCACGAGATCGGCGAGGTGGCCCTGGGTCAGCCGGGAGACGGTCTCCATCACCTCCACCCCCTGGGTGGCGTCGACCTTCGCAAAGGCATCGCAGAGCCCGAGCGCCGAGAGCGCCTCCAGCGCGCCCTGGTTGATGTCGAGGGCGATCAGCTCGCCCTGCCCCTTCATCAGCTCGCGCGCCTGGGCCAGGCAGAGCGCGCCGCTCTTTCCCGCGCCCAGCATCACCACCCGCAGTCCGGGCTTCACGTAGCGCGCGACCAGCGCCGGGGCGCCGGCCACGTCGAGCGCCGCCAGGGAGAGCGTGTCGGGCAGATCGTCGGGCAGCTTCGCGTAGATGCCCGAGGCGAAGAGGATCGCGCGCCCGCGAACGTCGACGCGATCGATGTCGCTCTTCACCGCGCGGATCTCGTCGATCACCAGCGGAGTGAGAGTGAGGCTCACCAGGGTGGCGAGGCGATCGCCGACCTTGAGCGTGCCGAACGCAGGGTGCTTGGGGCTCAGCTCCTTCACCCGGCCGATCAGCATGCCGCCCGAGCCCGTCACCGGGTTCTGCATCTTCCCGCGCTCGGCGACGATGGCCTGAATGGCTGTCGCGATCTTCGCGGTGTCCCCGTTGGCGGCGTCCTTGAGCTGCTTGAAGGAGGCGGCGTCGATGTTCAGGCTCTCGACGTCGATCAACATCTCCCCGTCGCGCAGCGGCAGCGAGGGATCGACCTTCTTCGCGCGCTGCGGGAGCACGCCCTTCTCACCGACGACGCGGCTCAGTCCGTAAGCGTCCATGCGGCGCCTCTAGCACCCGAGGCGAAGCGACCCGTAATACGAAAAACGGCCCCGGGTATCCCGGAGCCGTTGGCCCTGCGCGCACGCTGGCGAGAGTCAGAACGTGTACTGAACCCGCGGGTAGAACATCAGCGCGCTGATGTTCGGGCCGATAATGAGACGATACGAGACGTCCAGGCCGACCGAGAAGTGGTCCATGTTCGTCGCGTACTCGATGGAGAGCGCCACGCCGAAGTTGGGGCGCACGAGGAGACCGTCGCCCACCG
>VFKJ01000584.1 GCA_009885595.1 Myxococcales bacterium
CGAACGCTGACCGACCTCGGCTGGGAATGGTACCCGGAGGGCTTCGGGCAGCTCCTGCGCCAGCTCAAGCGCTACGACCGACCGGTGTGGATCACCGAGAACGGGCTCGACGATCGCTCCGGCCTGCGGCGGCCGCAGTACCTCTATGAGCACTGGCGCGAGCTGCTGCTGGCCCGCGCCGATGGCGTCGACGTGCGCAGCTACCTGCACTGGTCGCTGATGGACAACTTCGAGTGGCTCGAGGCCTGGGGCCCGCGCTTTGGCCTCTACCGAGTCGATCGGAAGACCATGGCGCGCGAATGGACCGCCGCCTGCGAGTACTTCCGCACGGTGGCCACCACGCGGCGATTGACGCCGCCCGCACTCAGAGAGCAGAAGTCCGCCGCATGATCCTCGCGACCGTCTTGATCGACCCGCCGACGACCCTCTTCGTGGGTGGCATCGTCGCGCTGGTGTCCTGGAAGCTGGTCAAGGCGAGCCTGGCCGAGGTCTGGCGTGTGGGGGTGCTGTCGGCCGTGTGGGGCCTGGCGTACGGCATCGGGGTCGGGTGGTGGTTCTTCTTCAGGTCCGACTGGATGTTCGCCTACACCACGGACACCTCGAAGCTGCCGCTGGTGCCGCTCTATCTGCTGTTCGTGTTCTGCTGCACGCTCTGGGGCGTCCTCGGAGGCTTGAGCGTTGGCCTGCTGGTGCACCTGAAGAAGCCCGCGCTCGCGGTGACGGGCTTCGCCAGCGCGATCCTCGGCTGGGCGTACCTGCTCTTCATCACCCTCGACCAGTACACGCACGTCGGCACGCGCGCGGAGTACCTCGCGGGCACCGCGAAGGCGCTCTCTGACGACTCGAATTGGCTGATGGCCTCGAACGTCGTCACGGTGATCTGCGCCATTCCGTCGATCGCCATCCTCGTGCTGCAGATCCGGCGGATCCGGGCATTGTGAGCGAGGCCAAGCCGCCCCTGATGGCCCGGGTGGGCCGGCGCTACTTCGAGTCGCGCTCCTCGAAGGTGAAGGCCCTCGCGGCGGTCGACGCGCTGCACGTGCTCAACCCGCAAGAACGCGCGGCCCTGCGCCGGGTCGAGGTGGGGGCCATCACGCGCGCCGCGCTGGCGGGCGCGGCCTCGGGCGGGGCGTGCGCCCTGGCGGAGTTCATCGGGGAGCGGGAGTGGCCGGACGATCCCGTGTCCTTCTGGACCTTGATGGCCGTGGTGACCATCGCCGCCTCGGTCGCGGAGATCGCCTACATCTACTGGGAGACGCTGCGCTCGGTGCACGAGCTGGCGCGGGTGGCGGGCCTCGAGCTCTTCGGCAAGGACCGCAAGGAGAGCGACGAAGCGCTGATCGACGCGCTGGCCCGTGCCGCCCTCGAGCTGCCCAACCCCGTCGACGTCAGGGCCGGCGTCAACCCGCATCGCGAAGCCAACAAGTGGCGGCTGCTGCTGATCTCGCTGGCCTACAAGGCGAAGGTCGGCGTCACCAACTTCGTGGTGAAGCTGCTGGTGCGCCGCATCGCCAGCCGGGTGGCGCTGCGCGGCTTCCTGCCCTTCGTCGCCGTGCCGGTGACCGCGATGTGGAACGGCATCGTGATGTGGCTGGTGCTGCGCGAGGCCCGCATTCGCGCCATGGGGCCCAGCGCCATCGAAGAGCTGGTGAAGGTGATCTTCGCCGACGCCCCGGCGCTCTCGGCCGAGGGCAAGCTCTCCGCGGTGCGCGCGGTCGCCAGCGCGATCGTCCGCACGCAGGATCTCCACCCGAATCTCCTGCGGCTGCTCACCACGGTGGCCCGGTACGCGGGCGACACCGGGAAGAACGAGCTCGACGACGTGGGGCTGTTCCTGGAGCACCTCGAGAAGCTCGACGAGACGGAGCGCAAGGTCTCGTTGCAGGTGCTCGCGGTCGCCTGCGTGGTCGACGGCCGGCTGAGCCCCCGCGAGAAGAAGCTGTGGAGCGACGCCCTGGTGGCCGTCGGCCGCCCGACCGAGTTCAAGACCGTCGAGCGCCTGCTGGCCGGCTTCGTGCGCGGTGACGAGATCGCCGACGGGGCCCTGCGCGCCATCTAAGACCAACAGAACAGCGTCACGCGTTCGCAGCAGAAGCGCTCGAAGAGGGTGGTGAGGGGAGGATTTCCTCCGTGCCCTGCTCGAAGAGCCCCTTGGCCGGAGCGTTCTGGTCCTCTGATCCTCAGCGATGTGATGCTGACGAGCTCAGGGGCCGGCACAGGTGTCCGACGACGTAATCGCGTGATGACGTTTTTTTCGGTCCGAGCGGAAAATGTAATCGCGCGATTACGTCGCCCGAAGGGTCTCCCGCCCCGGCCGCGTCATCATCACATCGCTTCGTTCACCGCGTATCGAGACGCTCGGACCAAGGGGCTGGCTGACGGGAGCACGGAGCAAACCCGCTTCATCACCGCGTACCCTTCGAGCCTGCCGCGCTGACCCGCTCCATCACGGCCGCTTTCAGCTTCGCGTGCGACGCACGCCGC
>VFKJ01000410.1 GCA_009885595.1 Myxococcales bacterium
ACTTGCCGTGCATCGGTTCGAGGATTTGAAATTGATGCTGCCCGATGGACGCACCCAGACCGAGATCGGCGCCGAGTTGACGCGCCTGAACGGTGCGCTTGACCGCCGCAGCGTCTTTGCCATGCGGGCGGAGGCCAGATCCGCGGCACTCACGCCGTCGCTCCTCAATCAGGCGTTTGGCGGGATGAAGTAGCCGAAGCACTTTCCCAGCTATCGCCAGCGATGACCACGTGGCCGAGGAACCGGAGCCCCACGACCTTCGCCGCCGCGGCAACCGCGGCCGTCGCCTCTCGGTCGGCGGCGCTCGGGTTGGGATCCCCGCTTGGGTGGTTGTGTGCCAACGCAAACGCACGGCCGTCGTGTCGAAGCACGGCGTTGAGGATCTCGCGCGTTGGAACCAGCGAGCGATCGATCGACCCCTCCGAGACGACGACCGTTCGGCGAAGCCGGTTGGCGGCGTCGCAGACCAGGACCAGCACGCGCTCGCGCCGCAACCCTGCCAGCTCGCGCATTGCGACGTCGGCGACATCAGCCGCCGACCGCAACATGGTTGCGCCCTCACCCGCCCGAACACGGAACCCGAGTTGGAACGCCGCGACGAGAGCCGCGGATTTCGCAACTCCAATGCCACTCTTGGAGGCGAGCTCTTCTGGACGAGCGGCAGCGAGCGCGGCAAGGCTCCCGAACTCTGCCAACAGCGCACCCGCGAGATCCAGCGCGCTCTGTCCACGCGTCCCGTTTCGAAGAACGAGCGCAAGCAGCTCGCGCTCGCTCAGCGATTCGGCTCCTTTCGCCGCGAGACGCTCTCTCGGTCGCTCGTGCAGCGGCACCGCGGCCATCAGGGTCGTCAGTGATTTGCCTGCAGCTGCCGTCGAGTCATCGCCAGGTGCGTTCATCTTCTCGACATACCTGAGCCCGCTGACAACCAAACTTCGGCGGGGAGACCTTGCGCCCGGGCCGCTCGCGCGCGCGCACCGCAGACTTCATGGCGCGACTGGCGGAAGGGTCTTGACGCTCACGCACTTGTCGCCCAGGTAGGTCGACTCGCACCTCTGGTCGAAGCTGCACTCTCCCCGGCACGGCAGGGTGTCGCACAGCCCCGTGCTCTTGTTGCACACGGTGCCGGGATTACACGGCGTAAAGCACTCGCCATTCGCCCGCCGCACACCCGACGCGGTCGCGGCGATGGCGGTGTTGATGGCGGCGTTCCCCACTGCCCCGCCCACGCCCGCGCAGCCCGGCAGAACCGACAGCATCAACAACCACCACGCGCGCGGACTCATGGGAGGAAGACCTACTCCCGTCCGATATGTTTTTCGACCCCGCCGCGTTCTGATGGGTGCGTGGCGACGATGGACATCACCCTCGAGGGTTCAGTGCTGGAAGGGGCGACAGAAGCCGCGGCACGGACCGGTGATCGCAGCGCGTGGACCGAGCTCATCGCCCGGCACAACCGGCGGGTGCTGCTCTCGCTGCTCGCGCACGGGGTGCTGCCGGCGCAGGCGAAGGAGCTGGCCCAGGAAGCCTGGCTGCGGCTGATCACCCAGGCCGACGCCAGGAAGCTGCCGCGGCTCGAGTTGCCCGGGCTGGCCATTCGCCAGGCGCTGTTCCTCGCCCGGAGTGAAGCCCGCAAGCCTGGGCAGAGCACCGAGGCGCTGGAGGACGTGCCCGAGTCGACGATCGACTCGGCGGAGACGCAGTTCTTCGATCGCGAGCGGCTGCAGAAGGCGCACGAGCGCCTGCAAGATCTCTCGCCCAGCGCCCGCGCGGTGTTCGAGCGGCTCTACGGAGATCCTCAACTCTCGCACGCCGAGGTGGCGGCCCGGGTCGGGCTGTCCGTTCAGCGCGTGCGTCAAATCGTGTGCGAGGTGCGCAAGGTGCTGCGTGCCGAATTGGAAGGAGCCGGACGATGAAGCATCTCGTGGCCGACATCGTGGAGCAGTACGTCATCGGCGCGCTCGACGCAGAGTCGGTGCGCTTCGTCGAAGCCCACGTCGCCCAGTGCGCTTCCTGCGCGAAGCTCTTGCAGCAGGAAGCCGCTCTCGAGGTGGCCCTGCACGAGACGGTGCGTCACACCAAAGTCGTCTCCCTCTCTTCGCGGCGAAAGAAGGTGGGCGCCGTGGTCGCCTCTGCGGCCGCCCTGCTCGCCGCGGGGCTGGTGCTGGTGTTCTCGGTCGATCGCGAGCCCGCTCCCGCCGCGCAGCCTGAGCTGCGGCACTGCATGGAGAAGTCGACCGCGCCCGACTGCATCTCCCGGGGCCAGTTCGACGGCGTCATCACCATCGGCCCGAACCACGAGCCCATCATCCCCCGTTACGAGGTCACTCCCGGAGTCCGGCCATGAAGCACCTTCTTCTCTTCCTCGCGCTCTGTTCGTCCATCGCCTTCGCGCAACGCAAGGGTGGTGATCGCCCTCTTCCGCGCGAGCAGGCGCAGCCGATGCCCCTGGCCTTCTCGGACTACTTCGGTCGCCAGCCGCACCTGCGCAGCTGGGTGCAGGGCTGGGGGCTGACGGGCACCCGCCCCGACGCCTACGAGATTCGCTGCGAGGAGATCTTCACCGACTGCGCAGTGCCCATTCTGCGCACGCGCGCCTTCAAGTCGGAGCCGCTGGGCATGGGCAGCCTCACCCACTCCGAGGGCGCGGAGACCTGGCGCGGGCAGCGCGTCATCTTGAAGGCCGAGCTGCGCGGCGGCGCCATCGAGGGCTGGGGCGGGCTGTGGATGCGCGTCGACGACAAGGACGGCAAGGTGCTCGCGTTCGACAACATGCAGAACCGTGCGCTGCGCGGCACCACCAGCTTCAAGTGGTACTCGGTGGTGCTCGACGTGCCGCTCGAGGCGGCGCGGGTGAGCTTCGGGGTGCTGCTGCACGGCCCCGGCGCGGTGTTCATTCGGGAGATCGTGTTCGAGGAGGTCGACGTCGACGTCTCCACGACGGATCTGATGGGCCCGCTGCGCGCGCAGTCTCCAGCGGGCGGGACCAGCGGGGGCAGCCCGTAATTACGTTTGATCGAAGTGGTAGCCGCGCTCGCCGTGCACGTGCAGGTCGAGCCCGTCGCGCTCTTCGGTCTCGGTCGCGCGCAGCCCGTAGACGCGCTTGAGCCCCGTCGCGAGCAGGAACGTGCCGAGGCCCGAGAAGGCGATCGCCACCAAGACCCCGACGAACTGTTTCCCCAGCTGCTCCATGCCGCCCAGGACTGGCGTGAAGCAGAGCACGCCGGTGAGCAGCGCCCCCAGGATGCCGCCCACGCCGTGCACGCCGAACGCGTCGAGCGAGTCGTCGTAGCGCAGCTTGTTCTTGAGCTGCACCGCCCCGTAACAGACGACCGACGCCAGCGCGCCCAGCAGCAGCGCAGAGCCGGGCCTGATGTGTCCGGCGGCAGGGGTGACCGCGACCAGGCCGGCGACGATGCCCGAGGCCAGGCCCAACGACGTCACCTTCCCGTGGTGCCAGCGCTCCACCAGCATCCACATCAGGCCTGCGGCCGCGGCGGCGGACTGCGTGGTGGTGAAGGCGAGCCCCGCGATGGCGCCCGCGACCGGTGACTCCACCGCCACGGCGCTGCCGGCGTTGAAGCCGAACCAGCCAAACCACAACAGCCCCGCGCCGGTGAGGGTGAGCACGAGGTTGTTGGGGAGAATCGCGGTGCCCCGCGCGACGTCGCGCCGCGGCCCGAGCATCAGCGCCAGCACCAGGGCCGAGACGCCCGCCGCGATGTGCACCACCGTGCCGCCCGCGAAGTCGAGCACGCCCAGCTTGAACAGCCAGCCGTCGCTTGCCCACACCCAATGCGCCAGCGGCGCGTAGATGAAGGTGCTCCAGAGCAGGCAGAAGGCCAGATAGGTCTTGAACTTCATCCGCTCGGCGACCGCGCCGCTGATCAGCGCCGGCGTGATGATCGCGAACTTCCCCTGGAACATCACGAACACCAGCTCGGGGATGTGTTTGTCGCCGTAGAGCTTTCCGGGCGCGATGCCGTTGAGCGCCACCAGGTCCCAGTCCCAGCCGAACACGCCGCCCACCGTCTTCCCGAACGCGAGCGCGTAGCCGATCAGCACCCACTGCACGCCGATCACCGCCATCGCCACGAAGCTCATCATCATGGTGGTGAGCACGTTCTTCCGGCGCACCATGCCGCCGTAGAAGAGGGCCAGCCCCGGCACCATCAGCAGGACCATCGCCGAGCTGGCCAGCATCCACGCCGTCGAGCCCGAATCAATAACGGCAGGGGTCTGGAGCCCAGATGTTTCCATGTTGGGTCTTAAATCACCTTCACCAAGCCC
The DNA here is from genome assembly GCA_009885595.1 of Myxococcales bacterium. Lineage (GTDB taxonomy): Bacteria > Myxococcota > Myxococcia > Myxococcales > Myxococcaceae > Archangium_A. The sequence continues at coordinate 4,288 of VFKJ01000410.1, forward strand.
AGTTACACGAAGAATTGCACGATGCTTCTGGGGTGAGCCGCGGGCGCAGCCTCAGGACACTTTGGGAAGACGGCTGCGCGGGGATCACCTCCCCAGGGTGTGGGAAGGACTCAACACTTTCCCCTGCGTCGGTGTTGCAACTCTCTGATCCCACTTCCCCGATCGGGTGGCCCCCTCTTTGCTGAAGGGGAGCGCACACAAGGAGAAGTGCCCATGAAAACCAACCATCTCATCGTCATCGCCGCCCTCTCGATGTTCGCAGCGCCCGTCTTCGCCCAGAGCCAGGACAACCCGGAGTGCCTGGGGTCGAGCTGCGGCAAGCCCAAGGAAGAGGGCGGCGGCTGTGGCTGCGGCTGCGGCTGCTCGGTGTGGGTCGCGTACACGGACGACGGCGTGACGCTGGCGTACACCGATGACGCGGACGGCGACGGCAAGGCCGACGACAACGACAACTGCGCGTTCGCGAGCAACCGCGACCAGCTCGACGGCGACGGCGACGGCGTGGGCGACACCTGCGACAACTGCTCGGCCGCGTCCAACTTCAGCCAGCTCGACGCCGATGGCGACAGCATGGGCGACAGCTGCGACCTGGACATCGACGGCGACACCATCGGCAACGCGCTCGACAACTGCCCGTCGATTCCCAACCGCGACCAGCTCGACACCAACACCAACCTGGCCGGCAACGTGTGTGACAACGACGACGACGGCGACGGCATCCTCGACACCCTCGACGTGTGCCCGCTGCTCTCCAACCCCGGCAACGTGCCGCTGACCGACCCGCGCTGCAACGCCGACGTCGACGCCGACAACATCTCGGACACCTTCGACAACTGCATCGGCGCGGTGAACGCCACCCAGCTCGACACCGACCTCGACGGCATGGGCGACGTCTGCGACGCCGACATGGACAACGACGGCGTGCTCAACACCCTCGACAACTGCAGCGCCATCAGAAACCGCACCCAGCTCGATGACGACGGCGACGCCATGGGCGACGCCTGCGACGCGAAGTACTGCGTGGTGGTCGACCCGGCGAACAAGGAAGACTGCCTGGACCCGAACGGCCCCTTCCGCGTGCACGCCGGTGGCCTGGTGATGCTCAAGGCCGGTGAGAAGTTCCGCCTGCCCCTGTTCGCCAACCGCAACGGCGCCGCCATCGAGTACACGTGGACGGTGAAGACCCGCCCGTCGGCCAGCAAGGCCGCCGTCATCAACCCCGAGGGCGTCGTCACCATGTCGCGCCACTGGGAGTACGCGTACCAGGACGGCAACGTGCCCTCGTTCACCGCTGACGTGGACGGCGAGTACGACGTGCAGCTGCAGGCCACCCTGGCCTTCGCTGACCGCGCCTACCCTGAGAACCGCGACTCCACCTCGTCGCTCAAGCTCAACGCCTCGCCCGACGGGAAGAACGGCGCCCAGACCTGCAGCGCCATCCCGATGGATGCGTCGCTCGCCGCCCTGGGCCTGGGCCTGCTCGCCCTGGCTCGCCGCCGCCGCAGCTAAAAGGCGCCAAGGAGCTCACCCTCGAAGTGGAGCCCCTCGTCAGCGCTGCTGCCGAGGGGCTCGCCCGTTGTACGCTCTGATTTTGTAAGGCCGGAACCGGAGGTCGTCTTGAGAGCTCTTCCCGCTTTGTTGGCAGCGTTGGTGGCCGTGAGCTGCAGTGACGCCCTCGTGGAGAAACGGCAGGTCCAGGACATCAACGTCGACAACCGGCTCGCCATCGGGGGGCGGGTGTGCACCACGCCACCCGATCCCACCGGCTTCCCGGTCAAGGTGGTGATGATCGTCGATCAGTCCGGTTCGATGTGCATCTCCGATCCTCCCGGCAGCCAGGGCTCGCCCGGCTTCTGCGAGATGTACGGCAGCGTGCCCCCCGGGGTGACGCAGCCCGCCCGGGTGCGCGCCGTCAATCGCCTCGTCGACCAGTTCATCCTGCAGCCCAACGTGCAGGTGGCGCTCATTCCCTTCGAGACGAACGTGAAGGGCGTGTGGCCGGTGCCCACGGGGCCCAACCCGCAGCGCTTCGGCCGGCCCGACTCGACGCTCCGCACGCGCATCAACACCCTGCAGTCCGAGCTGGGCAAGGGCACCGACTACCAGGGCGCGCTCGCGTACGCGTACTCCCTCATCGCCAGCGACATCGTCTCAGTCGAGGCCAGCACGCCCGAGGTGCTGCCGCGCACGCGCTACGTGGTGGTGTTCATCACCGACGGCGTGCCGTTCCCCAAGTGTTCGGCCAACGACAACCTCACGCAGTTCGCCGACGACCTGAACCCCGACCTCACCTGGGCCGACTCGTACGGCGCCGGTGACTTCTGCAACCTGATCGACCCGATGGATCCCGACGCCATCACCGGCTACGTCGCGGGCACCGATCGCAACCAGAACTACCAGCTGCTCAGCTACGTGAAGCAGATCGCCGAGCTGAAGGACCAATACAACGTCGGCGACGTTCGGCTGCACACGGTGCTCATGTTCAACGAGGAGGCGGTGCGGGCCTGTGGCCCCATCTGCCAGGACGTGTACGGGCAGTACGTGCGCTGGCCGGGGCCGGTCCCGGTGGCCGACGGCCCGGCGGCGGCCAAGCGCATCGCCACCTTCACGCTGCAGGAGCTCGCGCAGGCGGGCGGCGGCGTCTACCAGGAGTTCAGCAACTTCGCCGGGCTCGCCCAGCTCAACTTGGGCTCGCTCGACTACTCCTCGCTCGCCTCGCGCAACGTGATGAAGAACCTCATCGTGCAGGCGCTCTCCAGCGAACCGGGCCTCGAGAAGCGCGAGGTCGACACCGACGGCGACGGCCTCATCGACGCCTTCGACAACGACTTCACCCACAACACCAACAAGAACTTCGCGGACAGCGACGACGACGGGTTCGACGACAACTTCGAGGTGCGCCGCTTCGACGACGGCTTCAGGCCTGCTGCCAAGGACGGCCGCGGCTGCGACCCGGTCTCGCCCCTGACGCCCAACTGCACCGCGCGCGACACCGACGGCGACGGCCTCTCGCAGTACTCCGAGGCCTACCTGAAGACGCGGCCGACGCTGGTCGACTCCGACGCCGACGGCGTGCCTGACGGCATGGAGGTCCGGTACGGGCTCGATCCGAAGCAGCGCCTGGCGTCGGGCATCGACACCGACGGTGACGGCACCTCTGACAGCGAAGAGTTCCGGCTCGGCAGCAACCCCGTGGTGCGCGACCTTCCGTTCCAGCAGAAGAACGCCTACCAGTTCGCCCTGAAGTCCGAGGTGATGGGCGATCAGAGCGTCTGCTACGACTTCAAGGTGAGCAACCTCGAGCTCGTCACGCCCCCCAACCGCGCCGGCCTCACCCAGGGCTACAACCTGTTCAAGGTGTGGTTCTCGGAAGCGCCGGAGAGCGGCGTGGCCACCGACTACGGGGTGTGGAAGGCGGCCTGCTTCTGGGCCCAGTACGATCCGCCCTCGGTGCGTGTGCCGGCGGGGCCCGATGGCCCGCCCCTGAGCGACTCCGACTTCGTGGGCCCCAACAACATCGCCACCCCGGCGCAGTACGACACCGCCTGCCTGGGCGTGCCGCCCTCGCGAAGGACGCCCTGATGGCTTCGCTGAGCCCCGCCAGGGTCGGCCTCACCGCGTTCGTCGCCTCAGCCGTGTTCGCGGCCTGCACCAACAGCTATCTGTACGACGAGCGGCGGGAAGACCAGGTGCCGCGCGATCGCACCCTGACGCTCGAGGGCTCGTTCTGCACCCCCTCGCCCAACGAGGTGGTCAGGCCCATCAAGATCCTCATCGCGATGGACGCCTCGCAGTCGATGGGCGTGACCGACCCCAACGGCTCGCGCGCGCAGGCGGCGGTCGACCTGCTCGACAACCTCCCGCAGGAGCCGGAGATCAGCTTCGTGGTGATGCTCTTCGCGGGCAGCACCACCGCGTGGCTTTCCCAGAACGGCCAGGTGCAGTTCGACCGGGTGGTCGACTACGACCAGAGCGCGAAGGACCAGCTGCGCCAGCGCATCTTGAACTTCACGGTCCCGGGCGGGATGGTGAACCGCGACTCGACCGACTTCGTCAAGCCGCTCTCCGACATCTACGGCCTCATCAACCGCGACATCGCCGAGACCCGGCTGATGCAGGGCAACGACGAGACCCGCGCGCGCTACTCGGTGATCTTCCTCTCCGACGGTCAGCCGACCAACAACCAGGACGACGAGCTGCTGTGCGGGGACGCGGTGCGGCGCATTCGCCAGCTCAAGGATCTCGCCGACGACGTGAAGGTCAACACGGTGCACGTGTTCATTCCCACCCAGCCGCTCGCTTCCACCGCGTGCGTGTTCGACGGCGGCATCACCATTCCCATCGGCGGCAACAACTGCGGCATCCCCGATCTGCCGCCGGGCTCGTGCCCGTTGCTGATCGTCAACCAGAACGCCGAGCGGCTGTCGCGCATGGCCGACCTGGGCGGAGGTGACTTCCGCGACTTCCGCAACAGCGAGCCCATCAACTTCTTGAACTTCCGCTTCGGGCAGGTTCGCCACACCTTCATCTTCGACAAGCTGGTGGCCTCGAACTTCTCGGCGCCGGCCGGCAGCCCCCTCGACGCGGGCGACGCTGATTCCGACGGCCTGATGGACCTGCAGGAGCTGGCCGAGGGCACGCTGCCCTGGGTGAGCGACACCGACACCGATGGGTTCTCCGATGGCGTCGAGGTCTGGGCGCGCGACACCCGCGGCGGCATGTTCACCCCCAACCAGGTCCCGTCGCCCGACGGCGGCAACCTCGACACCGGCTGCCCGGTCGAGCTGCGGGGCATCGACTCGGACTGCGACACCCTGAGCGACTGCGACGAGCAGATCATCGGCACCAACGCGCTCCGGCAGGACAGCGACGACGACGGCATCTCCGACGCGGTGGAGTTCAAGCTGGGCAGCCAGCCGTCTTCCAAGGATCTCCCGCAGGACCCCGACAACGACAGGCTGCCCACCGGCGACGAGCTGACCATGCACATGGACCCGCTCCAGGTGGACTCGGACAACCTCTCGGTGACCGGCTACCGCTACGAGGTGACCAAGCTGGGCGGGGTCAACGAGGAGGGCAAGCAGTGCTGGGCCTTCCGCATCAGCAACGTCGCGCTGGCCGACACCCTGGCCGACTCGCGCGACGCCGGGAACCCCGACGGCGGCGAAGATCTGCCGCGCGTGGGCCAGGGCTACAACAACGTGCTGGTGTCCTACTCGATGACGCCGGGCGACGATCCCACCGGGCGCACGGTGCTGCGCACGTTCCGCCACACCAGCTCGCGCTTCCCCGTGGGCGGGATCAAGTCGCCGCACGACGGCATCATCAAGATCCGCCCCGAAGAATTCGTGGCAGGCTGTCAGAGCGCCGTTCAGCCGACGACGCCTTAATCATCAAGGGCCGAGAAGAAGAACCGTGCTCCCCATGCGAACCATCGCCTTTCGCGCCGCCGTGTCTGCCTGGTTGATCTCGTCGTTGCTGGGCTGCCCCCAGGAGCCCGTGGAGTGCATCGAGGGCACGGAGGCCGTGTGCGAAGACGCGGGCACGTTGCCGCCCGACTTCTGCAACTCGAAGGAAGAGGCCGAGTCCGACTCGGTCAACTGCCACCTCACCGTCACCAGCGGCGGCGCCATGAAGGCCCCGAAGGACGGCGTGTTCATCAGCCGGCTGCTCGATGGCGGCACCGACCAGGACTGGTACTTCGCCCAGGCGCCGGCGAACCTGACCGCGCGCTCGCTGCTCCACGTCGGGGGCGGCTACAGCGCGCCGCAGACCGGCGTGAACTTCTCGGTCAACGTGCTCAAGGAAGGCCCTGACGGAGCCCTGGTGTCGGTCACCACCGCCATCGACAGGCACGGCGCCGCCGCGCCCCGGCCCGTGGACGTCATCCTGCCGTTCGGCGACTCGAACGCGCGGCTGTTTGCCCTGGTGGCCGACGAGGGCGTCTCCGGCCAGGTGCGGGTGGACAACCGGAACCCCTATTCGGTCTTCATGGAGATCGTGGAGAACCCCGACGTCAACGAGCCCAACGACGCCACCCCGACGTCCATCGCGCTGGCGGGGAGCCCGATTCAGCAGGGCTCGGAGACCGGCTACATCGCGACCGACGACGACGTCGACACCTTCTCGTTTCCGGTGATGGGCGCGGGCCGGCAGATCATCTACGTGCACCTCACCGGGCCCGATCCACACCCGATGAACCCGCCGCCGCCGTACCGGCTGTCGTACACGCTCTTCGATCCCGGCGGCACCCCGGTGGCCGAGGGCGTGATGGCCAACGAGTTCCTCCGCATCGATCTGGCGACGGCGCGGGTGGCGAAGCTGACGGGCACCTACAAGGTCGAGGTGAAGGGGTACCGGCCGCCGAACACCACCCTGCCCATCAGGGGCGATCTGCGCGTGCAGTACACGGTGGCAGTGCAGCTGATGCCCGACCTCGACACCCAGGAAGGCGCGGGCGGCAACGACAGCCCTTCGACCGCCAAGGTGGTGTCCTTGAGCCCCAACGCGAGCGTCAGCCTCGCCGGCAAGCTGTCCTACGTCGCCGACGAGGAGTGGTTCGTGGTGTCGCTGCCTGCGCGCGCCTCGCCCTCGACCCTGCGCTACCGCGTCACCGCGGCCACCACGGGAGGCCGCTACCCGCCGCTGACCGGCACGCCCGCAAGGCAGGTGCGGGTGACGAAGCGGGTGACCACCGGCGCCACCGCGCAGGATCGGCAGGTCGCCTGCCGCACCAGCCCGGCCGCCTGCTTCCGGGGGGCCGACAGCAGCGCGCTGCTGGTCGATGCCTTGTGCAACGCCAGCGATCCGCCGCAGTGCCTGATCGCACAGCGCAACGAAGAGACCCCGCGCATTCCCGACATTCGCAACCTGGTGGGCGCGATCCCCGTGTTCGCCAACGAGGCCACGGAGTTCCTGGTGATGTTCCGTGACGAAGGCCTCGGCGCCAGCAAGTACGCCGACGACCGCGACTGGACGCTCGACCTGCAGTGGCTCGATGACGCCGACGAGGCGAGCCGGCTCGGGGGGCCGACGGCGCTGACGCTCAGCGGGGCCACCAGCGTCGCCGCAGGTGAGCTCACCTTCGGCTACGGGAAGGTGTCCAACCCCGATCAGTGGTTCACCCGGCCCGGGGGGCTGCGCGGCATCAATGACTATGACGCCTACGACACCGACAAGGACCTCTTCCAGTTCGGCTTCGGTGGGGCGATGGGCGACCAGTCGTGGGAGCTCTCCTGGGAATTGATGCACGCCACCGACGGAGGCACCCGGGCGCCTGGCGACATCGCGCTCGAGTTCACCTTCTGCAGCGCGGGGCCGGTGCCCACCGGCGGGCTGTGCGCGGGCAGCCAGGAGCGCATCTTCCGGTACAACGGCAGCAGCCTCACGCCCTGGTACCTGCCGCAGAGCGTGTCCAACGGCCGCATGCTCTTCACCAAGGTGAGCACGAACGTCTCCACCACCATCACCGTGACGCCGGTCGCCTGCACCTGCTTCTCGTCGGCGCGCACCGATGGGGGCGTCTACTTCGCCAACATCGCGGCTCTCGACCGGGTGGACAACGATCCCATCCGCTACCGCATCAGCCAGCGCATCGCGCCCTACCCGGCGAACTTCACCAACCCGGACGGCGGCGGCGGCTCGTGCCCGCAGGTCGACGCCGGCGGCTGCGGGTTCGCCCGCTGACGATAGGG
>VFKJ01001114.1 GCA_009885595.1 Myxococcales bacterium
CAGAACGGCGAGAAGAAACACTTCGACGATCTCGAGGAGGCCCGCAAGGCGCTCGGGCTCTGACCTCAGAACCCCCTCTCCCCCGCGGGGGAGAGGGTCGGGGAGAGGGCTGACCCAGGATTCTCACGATGACGGCAAGGTTCAACGACTCCGAAGTGCAAAAGGCGACCAGCGCGACCCGCACGCGCACCGGCACCGCCCTGTCCTTCGAAGGCGTCTGCACCGACAGCCGCCAGCTCACCGGGGGGTGCCTGTTCGTCGCCCTCAAGGGTGATCGCTTCGACGCCCACGACTTTCTCCCGCAGGCGGTCAAGGACGGAGCCGCGGGACTGGTGGTGAACGCGGGCCGCGCAGGCGAGCTCGGGGACCTCGACGTCTCGGTCTACGAGGTGCCCGACACGCTCCACGCCCTCGGGCGCCTCGCCCGCTTTCACCGCGACAGATTCCACATTCCCATCGCCGCGGTCACCGGCAGCAACGGCAAGACCACCACCAAGGAACTGGTCGCGAGCATCCTCTCGATGCGCGGGCCGACCCTGAAGACCCACGGCAACCTGAACAACGAGATCGGCGTGCCGCTGACGCTCTTCGGGCTCGACTCCACGCACGTCGCGGCGGTGATCGAGATGGGCATGAATCACCTGGGCGAGATCGCGAGGCTGACCGAGATCGCGCGGCCTGACGCGGGGGTGATCACCATCGTCCAACCCGCGCACCTCGAAGGGGTGGGCAGCCTCGAGGGCGTGGCGCAGGCGAAGGGCGAGCTCTTTCACGGGCTGACCGCCCAGGGCACCGCGGTGGTGAACCTCGACGACCCGCGCATCGTGGGCCAGGCGAAGGAGCTGCGGGCGAAGCAGCTCACCTGGGGCCGGGCGGAGCACGCCGACGTGCGCCTCGTGTCCGTAGAGCCGCAGGGCCGCGAGGGGCTCTCGCTGCGCATTTCCTGGGCCGGCAAGGACTACTCGACCGCGCTGCACCTGGTGGGCGATCACAACGCCGCCAACGCCACCGCCGCGTTCGCCCTCGCGCTGGCGCTGGGCTACTCCCCACAAGAGTGCGTGCGCGGCCTCGAGGCGGCGCAGGCCCACGCGCGCCGGCTGCAGATCCTCGACGCGCTCCACGGCGTCACGGTGGTCGACGACTGTTACAACGCCAACCCCGCGTCGATGCAGGCCGCGCTGCGCACGGTGCAGGAGCTCTCCGCCGCCGAGGGCCGCGCGGTGGCGGTGCTGGGCGACATGCTCGAGCTGGGCAGCGCCGAAGCGCACGAGCACACCCAGATGGGCATCGCGGCGTCCGATCGCGTGGCCCTGCTGGCGCTGTTCGGTCCGCGCATGAAGCAGGCGTACGTGCAGGCGGTGAAGCGCCTCGGCCCCAACGTGCAGCACTTCGAAGAGATCGGTGCGCTCGTGGCATGGCTCACGCAGCAGCTGCGCCCCGACGACTTCGTGCTGGTGAAGGGGAGCCGCGGCATGCGGCTCGAGCGAGTCGTCGAAGCCCTCACCGGCAAGTCCCAGGGCGGAGGCCACTGACGCATGCTGTACCTTCTCTACGAATCGCTCAAAGACGGTGAAGCCGGGAAGTACATCAACTTCCTGCGCTACCCGACGTTCCGCATCGTGGCGGCGGCCGTCTCGTCGCTGCTGATTGGAATGGTCATCGGCCCGGGCCTGATCGCCCGGCTGCGGTTCAAGCAGCACGGCATCTCCAACGTGCGCGAGGACACGCCCGAGTCGCACCAGAAGAAGAAGGGCACGCCCACGCTGGGCGGCACGCTGATTCTCCTGTGCATCTTCATGGGCACGCTGCTGTTCGCGGACCTGAAGGTGCGCGTGGTGTGGGTCGCGCTGCTGATGACCGCGGGCTACGGCTTCACCGGCTACCTCGACGACTGGCTCAAGCTCAGCAAGAAGAACTCGAAGGGCCTGCCGGGTCGCTACAAGATCGTCCTGCAGACGGCGTTCTTCCTCATCTCGGTCTTCGGGCTGCTGACGGACTGGCACGACGGGCCCAAGCTGCTGATTCAGACCACCCTGACCCTTCCGTTCGTGCCGACGCGCTACGTGAACCCCGATCTCGGCTGGCTCTACGTGGTCTTCGCCTGGTTCGTGGTGGTGGGCACCAGCAACGCGGTGAACATGACCGACGGCCTCGACGGGCTGGCGATCGCGCCCACGATGATCTCGTCGCTGGTGTTCGCGGTGCTCTGTTACGTGGCCGGCACCTCGGTCTCGATCGCGGACATGGAGGTGGTCAACGGCGTACGCACGCTCGTCGGCGTCCCCGTTCACGAGTACCTCGGCATCACCCAGGTCGTCGGTGGCACCGAGCTGGCGGTGTTCTGCGCGTCGATCATCGGCGCCGGCATCAGCTTCCTCTGGTTCAACGCCTACCCCGCGAGCGTCTTCATGGGCGACGTGGGCTCGTTGGCGCTGGGCGGCGCGCTGGGCACCGTGGCGATGCTCAGCAAGAACGAGGTGCTCTCCGCGATCATCCACGGCGTGTTCCTCGCGGAGATCCTCTCGGTGATGCTGCAGGTCGCCAGCTTCAAGCTCACCGGCAAGCGCATCTTCAAGATGGCGCCGCTCCATCACCACTTCGAGAAGGAAGGGATGGGTGAGACGAAGATCGTCATCCGCTTCTGGATCGTCTCGGTGCTCCTGGGCGGCATTGCCCTCGCGTCACTCAAGCTGAGGTAACGACATGTCGCCGGGGCAGACGTTCATCGTCATCGGGCTGGGAAAGAGCGGCAGCGGCGCCGCCAGGCTGCTCTCGCGTCGGGGCGCCCACGTGGTGGTGCTCGATGAGAACCCTGCAGCCACGCTTCCGCCCGGGCTGAGCGGCGTCGAGTTGAAGGCAGGCCCTTTCCCGCCGGAGTTCTGGAAGGGCGCCACCGCGGTGGTGGTGAGCCCCGGAGTCCCCCTGAGCAAGCCCGAGCTGGTGGCCGCCAGGGCCGCGGGCGCCGACGTCTACGGAGAGATCGAGCTCGCCTTTCGCACGCTGCCGAAGGGCGCAGGCCCGTTGCTCGGCATCACCGGCACCAACGGCAAGAGCACCACCACCGCGCTGCTGGGCGAGCTGGTGAAGCAGCACGTGCCGCGCACCTTCGTGGGCGGCAATCTCGGCACTGCGTTTACCCTCGCCTACGAGGACCCCACCGAGGCGCCGTACGCGCAGCACGTGATCGAGCTCTCGTCGTTTCAGCTCGAGGGCGTGAAGGACGCGCGCTTTCACGGCGCCGCGATCTTGAACCTCACGCCCGATCACCTCGATCGCTACCCGAACCAGGAAGCGTACGGCCTCGCCAAGACGCGCATCTTCGAGGGCCAGCAGCCCGGCGACTTCGCGGTGATCAACGCAGACGATCCCGACGTGGTGATGATGTCGCGGCGCGCGAAGGTGCCGGTCTACGCCTTCACCCTCGACGGCCAGCGCACCAACCCCGGCTTCGCGGGCCTGGTGGTCGGCTCGGGCGAGAAGTTCATCTTCACCTTCGGCGCGCCCTCGGTCTTCACCGTGACCAACCGCGCGCTGCGAGGTGCTCACAACCTGCAGAACGCGATGGCCGCGGCGATGATGGCGCGGCTCGGGGGCATTCCCGACGCGGCGATTCAGCGCGGGCTCGACTCGTTCCCCGGGCTCGCGCATCGGCTCGAGTTCGTGCGCGAGCGTGGGGGCGTCGAGTGGATCAACGACTCCAAGGCCACCAACGTCGACTCCTCGCTGGTCGCGCTGAAGGCGCTTGCGGGCAACGTGCTGCTGATCGCCGGGGGAAAAGGGAAGGGCGCTCCCTACGCGCCGCTGGTCGACGCCGCGCGCGGGAAGGTGAAGGCGGTGCTCACCATCGGCAAGGACGCGCCGTTGATCGCTGCCGCCTTCGCGGGGGTTTGTCCAATTCATGACTGCGGGACGATCGAGAAGGCCGTCTCGCAAGCGGCTGAAATCTCGACGCGCGGCGACGTCGTGTTGCTGTCACCAGCGTGCGCTTCGTACGACCAGTTCGACCACTTCGAGCACCGCGGCGACGTCTTCAAGGCCCTCGTGAATTCTCTCGGCGAGAGGCCCAGCCGTGACTGAGCGCCGCCCCTCCTACGATCCGCTGCTCCTCGCCGCGGTCCTCACCCTGGTCGGCTTCGGTCTGGTGATGGTCTACAGCGCGAGCGCGATCACCGCGCAGGACAAGCTCGGTGACTCGTTCTTCTTCTTGAAGCGGCAGTCCGCGGCCGCGGGGCTCGGGCTCTTCGGCATGGCCGTGGCGATGAAGCTCGGGTACCGCCGCATGGCGCGGCTGGCGTATCCGCTGCTGATCGTCTCGATCATCCTCCTGGTGGTCGTGCTGATCCCCGGGCTGGGCACCACGGTGGGCGGCGCCAAGCGCTGGCTGCGCATGCCCGGCGTCTCGCTGCAGCCCGCCGAGGTGACCAAGGTCGCGTGGGTCATCTACCTCGCGTACTCGCTGGCCAAGAAGCGCGACAAGGTGAAGCACTTCTCCATCGGCTTCGTGCCGCACCTGGGCCTCGCGGCGCTGCTGGTGGTGCTGTGCATGCTCGAGCCCGACTTCGGCAGCTCGGTCGCGCTGCTCTTCCTCATGTTCGTGATGCTCTTCGCAGCGGGCGCGAAGCTCTCGTACATCGTGGGCATGGTGCTGGCCGCGATCCCCTTCGCGTACGTGGCCATCGCCTCGTCGCCGTACCGCATGAAGCGCATCACCGCGTTCCTGGACCCCTGGGCGAACCGGCAAGGCTCGGGCTACCAGGTGGCGGAGTCGCTGATGTCGATCGGCTCCGGCGGGCTGACGGGCCTGGGGCTGGGCGACGGGCGGCAGAAGCTCTTCTTCCTCCCCGAGGCGCACACCGACTTCATCTTCGCGATCATCGGCGAGGAGCTCGGCCTCATCGGCGTCGGCCTGGTCATCACGCTCTACGGGATCGTGATCTGGCGCGGCCTGCGGGCAGCCCTCAACGCCTCGGAGGCGTTCGGCACCTACCTCGGCCTCGGCGTGGTCTCGCTCATCGCCTTCCAGGCGGTCACCAACATGGCCGTGGCGATGGGCGCGGTGCCGACCAAGGGCCTCACGCTCCCCTTCATCTCGTACGGAGGCAGCTCGCTCGTCATGTTGATGGGCGCGGCGGGGTTGCTGTTGTCGATCAGCGCCACCGCCGAGACCGGTGCCCGCCGCAAGGCGAAGGCGGTGAAGACCCAGACGGGGCCCATCTCCACCGGCCTGGAGGCACCCGCGTGAGAGTGCTGATCGCCGGTGGTGGCACAGGGGGACACCTCTTCCCGGGCATCGCGCTCGCGGAGGAGATCGTCACCCGCCACCCGAAGAACGACGTCGTCTTCGTCGGCACCGATCGCGGCCTCGAGGCGCGCGTGGTGCCGCAGAACGGCTTCGTCTTCGAGGCGATCAAGAGCCGTGGGCTCAAGGGCATGGGGTTCTTCAAGCTTTTGCTCGGGCTGCTGCTGCTTCCGGTGAGCTGCTTCTCGGCCTTCGGTCTGCTGCGGAAGTACCGCCCCGACGTGGTGGTCGGCGTGGGCGGCTACTCCTCGGGGCCGGTGGTGCTGATGGCCTGGCTGATGCGCATTCCCACCGCGATCCAGGAACAGAACGCGCTGCCCGGGCTCACCAACAGGGTCTTAGGCAAGTTCGTCGACGCGATCTTCGTGAGCTTCGAGGCCGCGATCCGGTTCTTCCCGCAGAAGCGCGCTCACACGCTGGGAAACCCGATTCGCCGCGGGCTGCTGGAGAACTTCCTGCGCTCGAAGGTCGCGCACGAGCGCTTCACGCTGCTCATCTTCGGTGGCTCGCTGGGCGCCCGAGGGATCAACAGCCGGGTGATCGAAGCGCTGCCGCACCTGGAGGACCTCAAGAACCAGGTCCACGTCGTTCACCAGACGGGGAAGGGCGATCTCGAGACGGTGAAGAAGGGCTACGCCGATCAGAACTTCGCCGCCGAGGTGCGCGAGTTCATCGACGACATGGCGGGCGCGTACCTGGGCGCGGACCTCGTGCTCTGCCGCGCCGGCGCCACCACCGTCGCCGAGCTCACCGTCTGCAAGAAGGCCTCGATCCTGGTGCCGTTTCCCCACGCGACCGACGATCACCAGGCCGTCAACGCGAAGGCGCTGGTCGATGCCGGCGCCGCGCTGATGTTTCGCGAGGCCGAGCTGACCGGCGAAAGACTCGCCGCCACCATCCGCGAGCTGAAGGCCGATCCCGCGCGGCTGGCGAAGATGGAAAGGGCCGCCGGCAACCTCGGCCGCCCCGAAGCGTCGCGGGAGATCGCCGACGTGCTGCAGCAGCTCTGCGCCGCCAGGTGGGGCGCGCTCACGGGGCAGAAGCGTGAAGGCGAGCCGCTGCGCCCGAAACTGCCGGAGAAGTCGCCATGAGCCTCGTTTCGCCCCTGGGTAGTCGGTTCAAGTCGCGTCACGCCGCGCGCGTTCACTTCGTGGGCATCGGTGGCATCGGCATGTCGGGCATCGCCGAGGTGCTGCTGAACCTGGGCTACCTGGTGTCGGGTTCCGATCTGAAGGAGTCCGACGTCACCCGCCGCCTCGTTCAGCTCGGCGCGAAGATCCAGACCGGCCACAAGGAAGAGAACGTCACCGAGGTCGACGTGGTCGTGATCTCTTCGGCGGTGAAGAAGGACAACCCCGAGGTGGTGGCGGCCAAGCGCCGGAAGATCCCCGTCATTCCCCGCGCCGAGATGCTCGCCGAGCTGATGCGGCTCAAGTACGCGGTCGCCATCGCCGGCTCCCACGGGAAGACGACGACCACCTCGATGGTCGCCACCGTGCTCAACGCCGCGGGCCTCGATCCCACCGCGGTGGTGGGCGGCAAGGTGAACGTGCTCGGCAGCAACGCGAAGCTCGGCAAGAGCGACCTGATGGTGGTGGAGGCCGACGAGAGCGACGGCAGCTTCCTGCACCTGCACCCGTCGATCGCGGTCGTCACCAACGTCGACCCCGAGCACATGGACCACTACCTGACGCTCGACGCGCTCAAGCACGCGTTCGTCGAGTTCTGCAACCGGGTCCCGTTCTACGGCCTCAACGTGCTCTGCCTCGATCACCCCAACGTGCAGGCGATGCTGCCGCTGCTGGAGAAGCGCTTCGTCACCTACGGCAGCTCGCACGCGGCGGATTACCGGCTCGAGGGCATCACGCTCGACGGGTTCAAGACCCGCTTCCGGGCGTTCCGCCGAGACACCGACCTGGGCGAGTTCACCGTGCAGATGGTGGGCGCGCACAACGCGATGAACGCGCTGTCGGTGATCGCGGTGTCGGACGAGCTCGACATTCCGCTCGATATCGTGCGCACCGCGCTCGAAAACTTCGCGGGCGTGCAGCGGCGCTTCACGGTGAAGGGCGAGGCGAGGGGCATCACGGTGGTGGACGACTACGGGCACCACCCCGCGGAAGTGCGCGCGACGCTCGCGGGTGCGCGCAAGGCGTTCGGTCGTCGGCTGGTGGTGGCCTTCCAGCCCCACCGCTACACGCGCACGCACGATCTGTTCGAAGACTTCTGCAGCGCGTTCAACGACGCAGACCTGCTCTTCCTCACGGACATCTACGCGGCCGGCGAAGAGCCGATTCCGGGCGCGACCAGCGAGAAGCTCGCCGAGGCGGTGCGCTCGCACGGGCACCCCGACGTCACCTGGGTGGGCAAGCGCACCGAGCTGGTGAAGGCGATGTCCGCGCGGCTGCAGCCTGGCGACATCGTGCTCACGCTCGGCGCGGGCGACATCACCAACACGGGCCCAGAGCTGCTCACCTCACTGCAGCAACTGTCCCCCTCTCCCCGCGGGGGAGAGGGTCGGGGAGAGGGCTGACCATGTCTTTCCCCGCTCACCTCACG
>VFKJ01001131.1 GCA_009885595.1 Myxococcales bacterium
GTGCGCGAGCACCCCGCTGACACGAGGGACAGCGCGCCGAGCAGCGCCAGGAGTAGCCGTGACTGGGACTTCATGGGGACCTTCGGGGGCTGAAAAGGGTGACGGCCAGCGGGCAGTGTACCGTGGGTTGGAAAACCGATCACGATTACGCCCGCTGATCCGGACCGGCTCCTGGGAGTACGCTGCGCCGCCGCTCCCGCCCACCGCTTTCAAGAGACGAGATGATGGAAGACGGCCTGCTCGCGACCCTCGCCAGAAACCCCGAGCCGGGGGCGCTGCGGGTCTATGCCGACCGGGTGCTGGAGCAGGGCAACGTGCACGGCGAGTTCATCACCCTGCAGCTGAACCGCGCCGATCGCGGCAGCGAGCCTGACGTTCGGGAAGAGGCGCTTCGGCTCGACGTGCTCGAGCCTGCCCTGCGAGAGGCGCTGGGGGCCCCGCTCACCTCGTGCCGGTGGGAACACGGCTTCCTCGCGGAGGTGGAGCTCGAGGTGGACGACAAGCCCTTCGAGGCCCTGGGCCTGCTGGTGAAGCGCGCCGAGGCGCAGCTGCTGCGGCGGGTGGTGCTCAACGCGCTCCGGTGGGACGGCCAGGGCGATCTGACCGCGCTGTGGGCGAGCCTGCGCTCGGGGCCGAAGTTTCCGCGGCTGGAGGCGCTGGTGGTGAACGTGGGCCTCGACCTCGGACATCCGCACATCGACGGCCCCATCGTCATCGGCCAGGTGGAGCCGCTCTACGCCGCCTACCCAAAGCTGCGCGTGCTGGAGTTGCACGGCATCGAGCACTCCCTGGGGAGGATCGTGCTTCCAGAGCTGACGCACTTCTCGGCGTCGCGGCTCACCCTGGACGCCATCGGCCCGCTGGTGTCGGCGCACTGGCCGAAGCTCGAGGAGCTGGAGCTGGAGTTCGGTCCGGCGGGAGGCGAGGTCGACCCCGTCTTCGGGCCTCTGATGGCGGCGCCGATGAGCCCGGGCCTCAAGCGGGTGAAGGTGAAGAGCCCGTGGCCCGAGTACTTCCGCGCGGCGTTGCCCGTCTCGCGGCTGGGCCGGGGGCGCATCGTCGAGGTGTAGTTCTCCCTCTCCCGCGCGGGGGAGAGGGTTGGGGAGAGGGCTGACGGCTGCCGTGACTGAACGAACGCTCATCGCCTCGGCGACCAACTTGCTCTGGCGCGGCTTTCAGCTGGTGCCCACCGATCGCAAGTCGCGCGCGGGTGAGCCGGTCAACGGTCTGTTCGCGGTGGCGCGGGCGCTCTTGCGGGTGTTGTCCTTCAAGGTGCCGGCGCGCGCGGTGGCGGTGATCGACTCACGCGCGCACGAGCGTCCGTGGCCCGAGTTGGTGAAGCAGCAACTGGCTCCCCTGCCCGGGCTGCTGCGCGCCTTCGGGCTGCAGGTGGTGGAGACGACCGACGAGCTGGACGTGGTGGCGAGCTACGCGAAGGCCGCCCTGGAGGCGGGTGACGACGTGATCATCGCGGGCGTCGACAAGCGCTACGCGCAGCTGGTGGGTGAGAGGGTGTGGTGGTTCGACGCGAACAAGGACGTCCGCTACACCCCGGAGATCGTCGAGAAGCGCTTCAACGTGCCGCCCGCGCAGGTGGCGCAGTTCCTCGCGCTGGTGGGCGATGAAGACACGCTCCCGGGCATCGCCGGCATCGGCGCGAAGGGCGCCAGCGGGCTGTTGCAGGAATACGGCACGGTCGAGCAGGCGATGGAGAAGCTCGACCAGCTCAAGGGCCGGGTGGGGAACGCGCTGCGCGCCGCGCAAGCCGACCTGCCCGGCATCCTGGGGCAAGGAAAGCTCGACCCCACCCGTCCCCTGCCCCGCCCGCTGGCCACGCTGGCGTACGTGCCGCCCGAGGTGAACGCGCTCAACGCGCTGTTCGACGAGCTCGCCTTCGCGGAGTTGCTGATCGACGCCGGGGCCGCGCGCGCCGTCGAGCTGTGCGAGCAGGAAGCCGAGCTCACCGCGGCGCTGCGGCAGCTGGGCCAGCGTCCCATCGCGCTGCACGCGCTGATCGAGGAGCTCCCCGACGGCGACAACGCCGCAGACAACGAGCCCGCCACCCGCTCACCCCGAGCGGAGTCGAGGGGCGGA
>VFKJ01000104.1 GCA_009885595.1 Myxococcales bacterium
CCGCGAACCTGGGGATCGGAGGCACTTTCTGGGGGCGGACCTGCGTCATGAGCCCGTTCCTTGTAGAGAGCAGGGGTTTTCCCGTCAAATCGAGCAACTCTATGCTCACTTTGGCTGACTGAAGTTTCCGCGGGTTGGAACCGTCCCGAACTGACGGGAAACACCCCTCGCGACCGTCCAGCACCCTCTTTTCCTCATTTTCGAGCACGAACTTGCTCACTATCGAGTCTTTCAGACGCGAATCGACCGCCGCACAAAATCCGCTAAGCGCACGTAAGTCCCGCGTCATTTACCACTCCTCGAGGTGTGAAACGGCGGTGCCACAGGGGGTGCTGAGAGGGTCGTTCCCTTGACCATTCGAGCGGGCAGCACGTATTCAGCCTGCACTTCGCTGGGAGGCTTGATGCCGCAGATCTTCGACTTTCCGAACCTCATCGCCGCACTCGACGCCGGGCAGGGCCTCACCAACAAGGGGTATACCTTCCTCGACCGCGACCAGAAGGAGCAGTTCTATTCCTTCGAGCGCCTTCGCGAAGAGGCGATGCGCCGCGCCGCCCACTTCCGCCACTACGGCCTGAAGAAGGGCGATCGCCTGGCGATGGTGGTGCCGGACGGCGAAGACTTCGTGCCCACGTTCCTGGCCGCGGTCTGGGCGGGCATCGTGCCGGTGCCGCTCTACCCGCCGCTCTCGATGGGCAAGCTCGACGCGTACATCGACACCCTGGTGTCGATCATGGGCAAGGCGAAGCCGACCTACCTGGTGACCAACGAGAAGGTGCAGGCGGTGCTCTGGGGCGGCATCTCGCAGGTGCCTTCGGTGAAGGGCGTCATCACCACCGAAGAGCTGCTGTTGCCCGCGCCCGAAGGGGCCAGCCAGGACAAGGCCGAGGTCACCGAAGACGACCTCTGCTTCCTGCAGTTCACCTCGGGCTCGACCTCCACCCCCAAGGGCGTCTCGGTCACCCACGGCAGCCTGCGCGCCAACGCCTGGGCCATCATGCGTGACGGCCTGCAGACGGACACCGACGTGGATCACGGCGTCTCGTGGCTGCCGCTCTACCACGACATGGGGCTCATCGGCTTCGTCATCAGCCCCCTGTTCCACCGCGTCTCGGTGACCTTCATCCCCACCCTGACCTTCGTGCGCAACGCCACCATCTGGCTGCGCACCATCCACAAGGTGAAGGGCACCATCAGCTTCGCGCCGAACTTCGCGTACGCGCTGGCGGTGAAGCGGGCCAAGCCCGATCAGCTCGCCTCGCTCGACCTCTCGTCGATGCGCCACTTCGGTTGCGGCGCCGAGCCCATCAACCCCACCACCATGCGCTCCTTCGTGGAGACGTTCTCCAAGTCGGGCCTCAAGCCGCACGCGCTGTTGCCCTGCTACGGCATGGCCGAGGCCACCCTGGCGATCAGCTTCATCGGGCTGGACGAAGAGCTCTCCACCGACGTCATCGACGTCGACGCCTACCAGCAGGACCGCAAGGCCGAGCCGGTGCCGGTCGAGCAGCTGGTGGGTGGCCGCGCGCAGGAGTTCGTGTCGTGCGGCAAGGCGTTCCCCAAGCACGAGGTGGGCATCTTCGACGACGCGGGCAAGCGCCTGAGCGATCGCCGCATCGGAGAGATCTGGGTGCGCGGTCCGTCGATCGCCCGCGGTTACTACGAGGACGCCGAGGCCACCGAGAAGACGTTCGGCAACGGCTGGCTCAAGACCGGCGACTACGGCTACCTCGTCAACGGCAACGTCTACATAACGGGCCGCAAGAAGGACATCATCATCATCAACGGTCGCAACTACGACCCGCAGCGCATGGAGTGGATCGTCGACGAGCTCCCCGAGGTGCGCAAGGGCTCGACCGTCGCGCTGTCCCGCCCCGGCACGCAGAGCGAAGAGCTGGTGATCGTCGTCGAGTCGCGCACCCAGAAGCGCGCCGAGCTGATCGAGCTGGTGAAGCAGAAGATCAACGAGAACCTGCAGCTGATGCCGGTCGACGTGGTGATCGCGCCCGTCGGCTCGCTGCCCAAGACCTCCAGCGGCAAGCTGCAGCGCGCGAAGACCCGCCAGCAGTACCTCGCCGGCACCGTCGGCCAGGAAGGCAACCGCACCTTAGGGGGCAACGGCGAGAAGCTGGTGGTGGCGCGCCACGTGGCCAAGTCGCTGCTGGGCCGCGCGCAGCACCGCGCCCGCCGGGTGGTCGAGCACACCCTGGAAATCCGCTCGGTCTCCGACGCGCTCTCGAAGTTCAAGCTCGCAGGGTCCTACGCCCAGAAGCGCGTCACCCGGCTGCTCGGCTGATCAGTTCGAAGCTCTTCATCAACCAACCCAACGCAACCCGAAGGACGCACACCACACCATGGCCAACGTCAACATCATCCAGCTCTTCGCGCAGGCCGCCCTCGAAGTGAACGGCAAGAAGCTCGACGGGCTCACGAAGGACACCGTGATCAGCAAGCTCGGCCTCGACTCCGTCGCGGTGATGGAGCTGGTCAGCTTCTTCGAAGAGCAGCTCAACATCCGCATGCCCGACGAGGACCTCGCCAAAGTGCAGACGCTGGGCGACCTCGGCGACGTGGTGAAGCGCCTGGTGCCCGCGGGCACCGACGTCACCATCTGAAGCGCCACCGTCTCCAGTCGAGCAGCACCGTCTCGCGGGTCTTCGAGGTTCTCTGATGAGTTCACACAAGAACGAGCAGGCCCGTGAAGCGATCGCCGTGGTGGGAATGGCCTGCAAATTCCCCCACGCGAAGGATCTCCCCGACCTCTGGCGCGTCGTCTCGACCGGAGAGGTGACCTTCTCGGACATCGACGACAGCCGCTGGAAGCACTCCGCCTTCTTCGACGCCAACGACGTGCGCGCGGTCGACAAGACCTACGTGCGCAAGGGCGCCTTCATCGACGGCGTCGACGAGTTCGCCGCGCTGCACTACGGCCTGGCGCCCCGCCGCGTGCAGGTGATGGACCCGCAGCACCGCCTGGTGATCGAGGCCACCCGCCAGGCCCTGCAGGACGCGGGCTACGAGACGAGGGCGTTCGATCGCTCGCGTACCGGCGTGTTCATCGGCGCCTCGGTCTCGGAATACAAAGACCTGATGACCGCGCGTCACCGCGCGCAGCAGTCGATCAACGGCGAGTTCGGCGACTCGCTCTCCGGCGCCGAAGCCGAAGCGCTCAAGGCCTCGGTGGCCGACGTGGCGCCGGCGCGCGCCTTCACCATCGCGGGCTCGCTGCTCAACATGATGGCCTGCTCGGTGGCGCAGACGTTCGACCTGAACGGCCCCGCGATGTCCATCGACGCGGCCTGCAGCTCGGCGCTGGTGGCCATTCACGAGGCGACCATCAACCTGCGGGCCCGCCAGGTGAACCTGGCGATCGCCGGCGGCGTGTACCTGAACCTGAACCCCGACAACCTCATCGGCTTCTCGCGCATCGGCGCCATCTCGCCCTCGGGCGTGTGCCGGCCCTTCGACGCGCGCGCCGGCGGCTTCGTGATGGGCGAGGGCGTGGGCCTGGTGGTGCTCAAGCGCCTCGAAGACGCGCAGCGCGACGGCGATCGCATCTACGCGGTGCTCAAGGGCTCGGGCTGCAACAACGACGGCCGCGGTGAAGGGCCGATGACGCCCCGCCCCGAGGGCCAGCGCGAGGCGATGTGGCGCGCGCACGCCGACACCGACTTCCCCGTGGAGAGCATCTCGTACGTCGAGACCCACGGCACCGCCACCACGGTGGGAGACGCCACCGAGGTCGGCGCGCTCAAGCACTTCTTCAACGAGCGCGCGGGCAAGGCGCTGGAAGAGCCCTTCTGCAACCTCGGCAGCATCAAGGGGAACATCGGGCACACCATGTCGGCGGCCGGCGCGGCGGGCTTCATCAAGACCTGCCTGATGCTGCACCACGGCGTCATTCCTCCGCAGCCCGGCTGCGAGGAGCTCAACCCCAAGCTCGACCTGCCCCACTCGCCCTTCCGCATCGCCGCCCAGGCGAGCGCGTGGAACGTGCCGGTGCGGCGCGCGGCGGTCTCGTCGTTCGGCTTTGGCGGCACCAACGCGCACGTGCTGCTCGAGCAGGCGCCCGTCAAGCCCGTCGCCCAGGCCGTCGCCGGCCCTTCCCTCTTCCTCCTCTCCGCGCCCAACCACGAGCTGCTCAAGTCGCACGCCGCTGAGCTGGCCAACGAGGTGGGGGTGCACGCGCTGGCCGTCGCCGACGTCGCGCGCACGCTCGCCACCCGGCACGCCTTCGACACCCGGGTCGCCTTCCTCGCCGCCTCGCGGGAAAATCTGATCGACGCGCTCCAGCAGGTCGCGTCGGGCGCCATCGTCCCCAGCACGCCGGTGCCGGCGGACCAGCGCAAGCTCGGCTTCCTCTTCGCCGGCCAGGGCGCTCAGCGCGTCGGGCTGCTGCAGGATCTCGTCGGCCGCTTCCCCACCCTGCGCACGAAGCTCGAGCAGTACGACGCCGCGGTGAAGGCCGAGGCCGGCTTCTCGCTCATCGACGCGCTCTACCCGCCCCCCGGCACCGACCCGGTGAAGGCGCAGGCGCACCTCACCCAGACGCACGTGTGCCAGCCCGCGATGGCGGCCTTGGGCATCGCGATGGGCGAGCTGCTGCGCGAGTGCAACGTGGTGCCTGAGCTGGCCCTGGGCCACTCGCTGGGCGAGTTCGCCGCCGCCGCCATCTCGGGGATGTTGCCGGGCACCGACGCGGTGAAGCTGGTCGCCAGGCGCGGCCAGCTGATGAAGGAGCTGGGGCTCGAGGACACCGGCGCGATGCTGGCGGTGATGGCGGAGCGCTCGCGGGTCGAGCAGCAGATCGCTTCCATCAAGGAAGTCGTCGTTGCCAATCACAACCACCCCACCCAGGTGGTGCTCTCGGGCAGCACCAGGGGCATCGAAGCCGCCCAGGCCGCGCTCGACGCCGCGGGCTTCAAGAGCACCCGCCTCGACGTGAGCCACGCGTTCCACTCGCCGTTGATGGCGGGCATGGCCGTGAAGATGGCCGGCACCGTCGCCGCGCTGCCGCTGCAGGAGCCGCGCTCCGGCATCGTCTCGTGCATCACCGGCCGCATGTACGGCTCGGTCGCCGAGGCCCGGGAGATCTGGGTTCGCCACGCCACCTCGCCGGTCAACTTCGTCGACGCGCTGCAGACCTGCGCTGACGAAGGCATCACCCACTTCATCCAGGTCGGCGCCGGCGGCGCGCTGCTCTCGTTCGCGCGCGGCGTGGCCACCAACGCCACCGTGTGCGCGCTCGGCCCCAACGAGGGCAACGACGGCGGCACGATGTTGCTGGGCTCGCTGGGTCAGCTGTGGACCAAGGGCGTGCCGCTGAACGCGCTGCCGCTGCTGGCAGGCGCGCAGCTGGCCATTCTTCCCCCCACGCCGCTCGAGACGCAGAAGTACTGGGCGATGGAGCGCACGCCGCGCGCGCCCCGCCCCCCGCTGGTGAAGGCCACCGAGCCGAAGCCCAGCAGCGCCACCATCTTCAATCCGCAGTCGAAGGGACCCGTCGTCATGGACAACCTGATCGCTCTGTTCCAGCAGCAGATGGTCCTCCTCCAGAGCCAGGCCGAGATCGTCAAGGCGCAGGCCGCGGCGATCCAGGCGATGGCCGGCGGCGACCTGTCCGCGCTCACGCAGGTGACGCAGCAGCTGCAGGTGCCGCTGGCCGGCGGAGGCGCCGGGGTGACGATGCAGTCGGCGGTGGTGCCGGCCGTCGCCAAGCCGCCCGACTTCTCCAACATGGTCGCCCGCAAGGGCACCGATCAGGTGACCGGCGCGCAGACCGCGGCGCCCGCGCCGGTGGCGAAGAAGGAAGAGCCGAAGCAGGAGCTGCGCCCGGGCGTGCAGGCCGCGGTGCTGGAGGCCGTCGCGCGCATCAGCGCGTTCCCGCTCAAGACGCTGCGCCTCGAGCAGACGCTGGTGAACGAGCTGGGCTTCGACTCGCTGATGCTGGTCGAGCTCGATCAGGCCGTGGGCAAGGCGTTCCCCTCGCTCGGCGGCCTGCCGCGCGAGCTGTTCAGCAAGACCACCACCAGCGCGAGCATCATCGAGCACATCGTCACCACCCTGGAGTCGGGCCAGCCTGCCCCGAGCGGAGTCGAGGGGGCGAAGGCCGAGGCCCCCGCGGTGGTGACGCCGATCGAGCGCTACGCGCCCGCGGTGGTGGCCGCGCCCCTCGCCGCCCTCTCGGAGACGGTGACCTCGTTCGAGCGCCCGGTGCTGGTCACCAGGGACTCGCGCGGCGTGGCTGAGGCGGTCGTCGCGCAGCTCAAGGCTCACGGGTTGACGGCGGTGATCGGCGACCTCTCCACCGAAGGTCCCTTCGCTGGCGTCATCAACCTGCAGACGCTCGGCGCCACCGGCGACTACCGCGCCGCGCCCCGCGCGCTGCTCGCGCTCTCCAAGAAGGTCGGCGCCGAGAAGGCCGAGCTGTTCGTCACCGTCACCGGCCTCGGTGGCCAGTTCGGTCTCGACGCCACCCCGCGGGAAGCGCTCGGCCAGGTCGGCGCGCTCGGCTTCACCAAGGCGCTCGCGCTGGAGTGGCCCGATGCGCTGGTGAAGGCCATCGACGTCGACCCCTCTCTGCCTGCCGAGGCGCTCGCGCAGAGCATCGTCGAGGAGATTGTCTCGGGCGATCGCTGCGCGGAGGTCGGCTTCACCAAGAACGGCCGCACAGCCGTGGCATTGAAGCCCCTCGACTCCGCTCGGGGTGCACGGGGTGCGCTCTCGTCATCCTCGGTCGTCGTCATCACCGGCGGCGCCAAGGGCCTGGGCTTCAAGTTCGCCAAGGGGCTCGCCAAGGCGCACGGCTGCACGCTGGCGCTCACCGGCCGCTCGGCGATGAACGAGGAGCTCTCGAAGGCCGTGGCGCAGGTGAAGGGCGCCGGCGCGAAGGCCGTGAGCTACCACCCGATGAACGTGCGTGACGCGGCGAGCGTGAAGGCCGCCATCGACGCCATCCGCGCGCAGCACGGCAAGGTCGACGCGGTCATCCACAACGCCGGCGTGCTCGCTGACGCGCTGGTGGAGAAGAAGGACGTCGCGCAGCTCGACTCCGTGCTGGAGACGAAGGTGGGCGGCGCGCTCGCGCTGATGGACGCGGTGAAGCCCGAGCTGCTGGTGTTGATCAGCTCGTGGGCCGGCCGCTTCGGCAACGCGGCGCAGACTGACTACTCCGCGGCGAACGAGATGATGTCGCGCGTCTCCTGCGCCAAGCGCACCGTGGCGATCGACTTCCCGCCCTGGGAAGACTCGGAGATGGCCAGGCGCATTCCCGGCTTCAAGAAGGCCGAGCTGAAGGCCGACGGCGTCACCTTCCTCTCCGATGACGAGGGCGTGGCGGCGTTCCTGCGCGAGGTCGACGGCGGCTCCGGCGAGGTGTTGATCGGCCGCGCGGTGCCCGAGCGCACCGTGCAACACACCGCGAGCTTCCCGGTGTCGCGCTTGAACCACGTCTACCTGAACGACCACACCATGGCGGGCCAGCGGGTGTTGCCCTTCGCCTCGGCGCTCGATCACGTGGCGGCCGCGGCGCTCGAGGCGTCAGGCGGCAAGACCCCCGGCCAGTTCGTGCCGTTCGCGGTGACCGACTTCAAGCTGCAGCGCGCGGTGCTGGTGCCCGACACCATCTGGCTCGAGGCCACCGTCAAGCAGCGCGGCAACAAGGCGCTGGGCGTGACCCTGAGCCAGGGCCGCGCCACCTCGTACTCCGGCACCGTCACCATCGGCGCCGACGCGTCGGTGGTGCCTGCGGTGAAGGCGATGGCCGCGACGCCTTCGTTGCCGCTCTCGCTCAAGGACTTCTACGGCGGCTTCACCTTCCACGGGCCCCGCCTGCAGGGCATCACCAGCATCGACGCGCTCAGCGACGACGGCGTGGTGGGCCAGGTGAAGGGCTGCCGTCCCGCCGATTGGATCAAGGAGCCGCTGCGCAACGAGTGGACCATCGACCCGCTCATCCTCGACGCGTCGTTCCAGCTCGCGGGCTACTGGGCGTGGGTGAAGCACCAGCGCGCCGGCTTCCCCCTCGCGCTCGGCCGCTTCGTGCAGCTGGCGCCGTTCGGCCTGGGTCCCCTCAAGGTCACCGTCACCTTCGAGTCGGGCAACGAAGACACCTTCACCGGCACCCTGGTCTGGCAGAACGAGAAGGGCGCGGTGGTGGCGTACCTCACCGGCATGACCGCCGAGTTCAAGAAGCGCGATCCGCAGTTCAGCGTGAAGGCCACTCCGGTGGCGACGCCGGTCGCAGCTGACGCCGAGGTCCCCGCGGCGGTGGTGGCCATCGACGAGTCGAGCTGGAACCCGGCGCGCTTCCCTGAATACGAAGAGCTCAAGGAGCGCATCGCGATGGCCGAGGCGTTCGGCCTGCAGAACCCGTACTTCTCGGTGCACGAGGCGATCTGCGGCGACACCACGGTGGTGAACGGCAAGCAGATGCTCAACTTCTCCTCGTACAACTACGTGGGGAACTCCGGTGACCCGGTGGTGAGCAAGGCCGCGCAGGACGCCATCGCGAAGTACGGCACCTCGGTGTCGGCCAGCCGCGTCGCTTCCGGTGAGAAGCCGCTGACCCGCGAGCTGGAGGTCGCCATCGCCGACTTCTTCGGCACCGAAGACAGCATCGTGCTGGTGTCCGGCCACGCCACCAACGTCACCGTCATCGGTCACGTGGTGGGCGCAGGCGACCTGATCGTCCACGACGCGCTCGCGCACGACAGCATCATCGGCGGCGCGAAGCTCTCGGGGGCCAAGCGCCGGCCCTTCCCCCACAACGACTGGGAAGCGCTCGACCGCATGCTGACGAACCTGCGGCCGCACTACCGCCGGGTGCTGATCTGCATCGAGGGCACCTACTCGATGGACGGTGACATTCCCGAGCTGCCGAAGTTCATCGAGCTCAAGAAGAAGCACAAGGCGCTCTTGCTGGTGGACGAGGCACACTCCGCCGGCGTGGTGGGCGACACCGGCCGCGGCGTGGGCGAGTACTTCCACGTCAACCGCGCCGACGTCGACATGTGGATGGGCACGCTGAGCAAGTCGTTCGCCTCGTGCGGCGGCTACATCGCGGGCAGCAAGGCGCTGGTCGAGTACCTCAAGTACACCACGCCGGGCTTCGTCTACTCGGTGGGCATCGCGCCCCCCAACGCCGCCGCGGCGCTCGCCGCCACCCAGCAGATGATCAAGCACCCGGAGCGCGCGAAGCAGGCGAGGGACAACGCCGCCTACTTCGTGAAGCTGCTCAAGGAGCGCGGGGTGAACACCGGCATGACCAAGGACACCGCGGTGGTGCCCGCCATCGTCGGCAACTCGGTGCTGGCGCTGCAGCTGTCCGACTCGCTCAAGAAGCGCGGCATCAACGTGCAGCCCATCCTCTACCCCGCCGTCGAGGAGGATCAGGCGCGCCTGCGCTTCTTCCTCTCCTCGCTCCACCAGGAAGCGCAGCTCCTCCACACCGCGAACGTGCTCAAGGAAGAGCTCGAGCGCCTCACCCGCGAAATGAACGGCGACGCCGTCGCCTGAAGTTGAAGTACCCCTTAGGAACCAGCACTCATGACCTCGACCCGCGAAGAAGTTGAAATCGGCTACGACATCTCCAACGAGTTCTTCCGCCTCTGGCTCGACGAGCGGATGCACTACACCTCGGCCGTCTACGACGAGGAGCACACCACCCTCGAGCAGGCGCAGCGCAACAAGAGCAGGTGGCTGGCTGACTTCGCCGAGGTGAAGCCCAGCTCGCTGGTGCTGGACATCGGCTGCGGCTGGGGCGCCAACCTCGAGTACCTGGTGCTCGAGCGCAAGGTGCAGCGGGCGCACGGCATCACGCTGTCGCGCGCGCAGGCCGACGAGATCACCGCGCGCAAGCTGCCGGGCGTCACCATGTGGTGCACCGACTACAAGGACTTCGTGCCGCAGGAGAAGTACGACGCGCTCACCAGCATCGAGATGATCGATCACCTGGTGTCGCCCGCGCAGCAGCAGCAGGGCCTGGCGGTGCCGATCTACCGGGAGTACTTCAACAAGGTCGCCACCTGGGTGAAGCCGGGCGCGTGCTTCGGCTTCCAGGCGATCCTCCGCGACCGCGTGCCGCGCAAGCGCGAGGACCTCGCGGACCTGAAGTTCACCGCCGACGTGATCTTCCCCGGTGGCCTCAACCCCCGCCTCGAGGAGTTGGTCGCTGCCTGCGGTCAGTCGTGGGAGATCGTGCAGCTCAACACCCGCCGGGTCGACTACGGCAAGACCACCGCCGAGTGGCTGCGCCGCTTCCGCCTGAACAAGGAGAAGATCATGGCCAGCGGCTGGGGCGGCCGGCTGATGAACAACGGCGAGACGGTGTGGAACAACTACGACCGCTACCTCTCGACCTGCGTGAAGGCGTTCGCCAACCACTGGTCGAGCGACGTGCAGATGAAGCTGCGCCTGAAGGACTAATTGAAATCTGTCTCCCTCTCCCCCGCGGGGGAGAGGGTCGGGGAGAGGGCTTGCTCATGCGGTTCCTTCTCCTCCTCCTCCTCCTCACCGGCACCGGCTGTGCGACGGGTCTCTCCGCCGCGCGCCGCGCCGAGCTGGAAGCCGACGCCCAACCGGCGCTCGCCGCGCTGCAAGCCGCGAAGTTCGACGACGCCCGCAAGCTCTCCGCCGAGGCGCTGAGACGTGCGCCGGAGAACTCGCGGGCCGCGGGCATCTCCGCCCTCGCCCTCTACCGCCAGGCCGCGCACGACTTCGTGGGTGACGCGCTGACGATCGCGTCCAGCGCGGTGGCCTCGCAGCTGCTGCGAGGCGACCTCGTCAACAGAGACTTCCTCGCCTTCATGCTCGACCGCACCGACAAGCGGCTGCAGGAAGTCGACGACGCGCTGGCGGTCGCCGGCAAGGACCCCGGCTTCAACCTCGAGCTGTGCCTCGCCTGCTGGGAGGTCGACTGGAACCGCAGCGGAGAGGCCGACGAGCAAGACAGCCACCTGCTGGAGATCGAGCTCGACGCCGCGGGACAGCCGTTGCCCCCGAGCGATCCCCGCCGGCGGCCCACCTTCCGCTTCGACGTCGCCGACGTCGAGTGGCTGCGCGCGATGGTGCACTTCCAACGCGCGGTGCTGGCGGTGGGTGGTGCGTACGATCCCAACGTCACCTTCGCCTCGCGCCGCAAGGAGAAGCTGCTGCTCAAGCTGAAGGACCCCGCGAAGCTGCTCGCCGCGCGACAATTCGCGCTGGAAGGTCTCGACCACGCCGAGGCCTGCCGCCAGCGGGTGCTCGCGGAGATCGACGACGACCGCGAGTGGTTGCCCAACCCGAAGCAGCAGAGCCACGCGATGCCGCTGAGCGTCGATGACGCGCTGTTCGAGACCTGGGGTGGGATCTTGAGCGACGTGCGGAAGCTGTTGCTCGGCCAGGAAGGCGTGAGCGTCGCGGCCCTGCTGCAGCTGGGAAAACGGCAGTGGAGAGATCCGCCGGGCGGCTACCTCGATCTCGGCGCGTTCCTCACCGAGCCGCGCGATCTCACCGTCGGCGAAGAGGAGCTGCGGCCCATCAATCGCGACGATCCCGGCGCGCTGTCCGAGGTGCTGGGGAGCGTGCTGGGGCCGGCGTACAAATCGAAGATGGCGCCCTCGGCCCTGATTGAGCGGCTCACGCGCATGCGCAGGGAAGTCGAGCGGGGCGAAGACACCTTCGAGCGGAAGCTGCGGTACCTGTTCTGGCTGAACTGACGAAGTTGGAGAAGCTCCATGAGCCCCAGGACGAAGGCACCGAAGTCCACGAACTTCACCGCCGAGGAGCGAGCCGCGATGAAGGAGCGCGCCCAGGAACTGAAGGCGGGCGCGAAGAACGCGGATGGTGAACGTGACGTGCTCGCGAAGATTGCCGAGATGCCCGGCGGCGATCGCGTCATGGCCGAGCGAATCCACGCGCTGATCAAGACCAGCGCGCCAATGCTTTCGCCGAAGACCTGGTACGGAATGCCCGCGTACGCGAAGGACGGCGACGTCATCTGCTTCTTCCAGAGCGCGCACAAGTTCAAGGCGAGGTACTCGACGTTCGGTTTCAGCGACAAGGCGAGCCTCGACGAAGGCAACCTGTGGCCAACGGCCTTCGCGCTGAAGGCGTTGACCCCCGCGGACGAGGCCAGGATCGCAGCGCTGGTGAAGAAGGCGGTGCGCTGAACGCCAGCGTCAAGCCTTCGGGGTCCAGGGGTAGCGGCAGGTGGCGAGGTCGCAGGTGACGGGCACGCGCACCAGCGTCGTTGACGCACTCCCGGAGCTCCGACCGAACTCGAGCTTGCGCAGCAGCGTCTTCACGCACGCGCCGTCGAGCCTTCCTGGTTCCTTCACCTCGGCCATCGCCACCGACCCGGTCTGGGACACGGCGAGCACCAACTCTTGCGTCGAGGGGAGCACCACCACCGGCGGCTGGCGCTCACCGCGCCGCGGAGGAACCGGGGCGGGACTCAGGCACGTCACCAGCAACGGCAGCGCCTGCTCGAGTGTCCGCTGGACCTGCTCTCCGGTTTGGCCACGCAGGTCCATCACCGCGGTGGACTCGGGCGCGGCGGCCAGCACCAGCAGCAAGGACGCGAACATCCCCAGACCATCGCACGAGGGGCGGTCCGAGGTGGTGGAGAGAGGAATGACTCGTTACGATGAGTCACAATGGCTCGGAAACCGACTCACAAGACATCACGCGGCCTCCGTCAGCTCACGCTGCGAGGTCTTGGTCCCGAGCTCGAGGCTCGCCTTCGTCGCGCCGCCGAGGCTGAGAACTTGTCGCTGAACCAGGCGGCGCTGCGCTTCATGGAACGAGGCGCAGGCCTCTCCGAGCGACGGGCGAAGCTGGACACCATTGGCCCCGCCCTCGACGAGTTCATCGGGACCTGGACGAAGAAGCAGGCAGAGGAAGTCCTCGGTGCGGCCCGCGACTTCGAGCGGATCGACTCGGAGTTCTGGAAGTGAAGGTGCTGCTCGACACGAACGCCTATGTCGCCTTGCGGCGGGGTGACGAGGCGGTGGCGGCCCTGGTTCGGGCTGCGGAGAAGGTGGTGTTCTCTGCGGTCGTCGCCGGAGAGCTGCTTCACGGCTTCCGCAACGGCACGCGCGCGCCAGACAACACCCGGGAGCTGGCGCGCTTTCTCGAGCAGCCCGACGTGCTGTTCCTGCCCGTGGGTTGGGACACCGCCGACCGGTTCGGTCGCATCGCCACCGGCCTGCGCAAGAAGGGGACTCCGATTCCCACCAATGACGTGTGGATCGCCGCCCACGCGATGGAGACCGGGGCAGACCTGATCTCCTTCGACCGGCACTTCGAGCACGTCCAAGGGTTGGCGTGGGTCCTTCCGGCCCGCTATGAAGGGCGATGACGAAGAAGCCGGAACCGAAGCCGACCAAGGCCAAACCCGCCGAGGGCGAGAAGAAGCCCAAGGTCCGCGCCTCCAAGCCGTCCATCAACCCCTTCACCCAACAGAACCCGGGGAGCCCGGCGCGCTCAGCCGCGGGAGGTACGCCGGGCTCGCGGCGCGGCCGCTGATCAGCGCTGCGCAGCGCGCAGCCACCGCGCGACTTTTCCTGTCAGGGGCACCGGCTCTGGAAGCTGGGTGAGGGCGTCGAGGGCGGCCTGCGCCAGCGTGCGGGCGCGCGCCGCCGTGGAAGGCTCGAGCGCCAGCGCCCGCGCGAGGTGGAAGCGCGCCTCGGCAATGCCAAAGACATCTCCGGGCCGAAGCTCGTGCAACACCACCGCGTGCTCGAGGGCGGCCAGCGCCTCCTCGCGATGTCCGCGCGCCAGCTCCGCGCGACCGAGCACCAGCTGCGCGAGGCCGAGCTCGGGGTTGCGCGGCCCGAAGTCGCGCGCCCCGAGCGCGAGGCTGGCGGCCGCCACCTCCACGCCGTCGGGCGGAACGGTGTCGAGCTCGAGCGCGAGCCCCACCCCCATCGTGCGCGCATGGGCCAGGCCGATCTCTTGATCGGTCTGGTGGACCTCGGCCTGCGCGATGGCGCTCTCGATCACCTGCTGGCCACGGGCGTACTGGCCGAGGTGTCGCAGCGCCTCCACCTGGAGCAGCGCGCTCTCCAGTACCAGGGACCGGTTCACCGAGGCCGTAGGCGCCAACACCTCGCTCGCCTCGGCCGCGGCCTTCAGCGCGGCTGAGGGACGCCCCTCCACCAGATCGGCCCAGGCGAGCATCTGCAGCAGCTCGGCGACGTGGTGCGACTGGCTCAGCGTCCCGCGTCCCGCGGCGGCGTCGGCGCGCGCGCGCTGGCTGAGCTCGGACTTTCCCAGCGCGGCGGCGGCGTAGCTGATCCACGCGTCGACCAGCACCGCCTGGCTCGCGTGGCTTCCCATCGGTCGGAGCGCCGCCCGCGCCTGCTGGAGGCGCACCAGCCCGCGCTCGAAGTCTCCGATGAGCACCAGCTCCTCGCCCGAGTACGAGAGGGCGACCGCGTACTCCTCCACGCGCTGGTCCGTGGTCTGCTGCGCTGCCAGGTACTCCTCGTAGTACCCGCTCGCGAGCACGGCGTGCCCGAGGTCGCTGTGGAGATTGGCCAGCGCGAGCAGGCCGTCGGCCAGTTCGCCGGCGGTAGCCGCGTACGTCCGGGACAGCGCGAGCGAACGCTCGGCCAGCGGGAGCGCCTCGCGGGCTCGATCGGCCTGCTCCAGCGCGTTGGCCCGGGTCAAGAGCAGCTCGGCGCTGCGCTCGGGGGGGAGCGTCAGCCGCAGGGCGATCGCCTGAGCCTCATCCAGCACCCACAGGGCCTCGTCGTAGCGCTCCAGGACCTCGGAGAGGACGTGTGACATGGCCAGCCGCACGTCGAACGCGAGCTCGCCTTCGCCCGTCACTTCGGCTGCCAGGGCCGCCTGCCGATACAGGGCGAGTGCTTCGGTCGCCCGGCCCCGTTGGTGCTCGGCGCGCCCCAGCTCGAGCAGCGCGGCGGCGGCGAGCGCCTCCAGTCCCCGCGCCCGCGCCGCTGCCAGCGCGGCCCGCGCGTCGGCTTCCCCTCCTTCGAGGTTCCCGATGAGCAGCTTCGCGCGCGCGCGGGCGATCTGCTCGACGAGGTCGGCGTCGGCCGCGGTGGGGACGCCGCCGGGGACGGACGCGAGCCCGCCCAGGCAGGTCTTCACCTGGCCCACCCCCGCGAAGGCGCGATCGGCGAGCGCGAGGGCCGCGGCATCAGAGGTGCCCAACAGATCGATCACCGCCTTGAATTGCAGCCGGCGCCCCTCGAGGCACCGGCCGCTGGCGGCCAGCAGGCGCGCGTCTTCGGTGCCGCTGCGACTGGCCTCGCAGGCGGCCACCCGCGCTTCCTTCCACGATCCGGCGTAGCGGTCGGCCCAGGCGCGCACCCGATCCCACGCGTTGGGCGCCAGCCCCGGGGCCGCGAAGACGCGCCCCAGCTGGGCGCGGCGCGCGCCGTCCCACACCCCGTCGAGCTCCGTCACCGTGCCCTCGCACCGGTGCGTCTCCCGGTAGGCGCGCCAGCCGATGAAGCCGGGGCCCGCCAGCACCAGCATCGCCACCCCGGCGGACACCGCGAACCGCCGCAGCCGCGCCGCGGGGTCTCGCTCGAGCTCCGCCAGCAGCGCCTCCATCGACCCAAAGCGCTGCTCCGGGCGCACCGAGAGCGCGCGCAGCAGCACCCCGCGCAGGTGCGTGGGCACCCGGCTCCCCGCGGGAGGAGGCCGCACCAGGCCCCGGGTCACCGCGTCGTAGGTGGCGGCGAAGTCGGAGGCCTCGAAGGGCCGCTCGCCGTAGAGCGCCTCGTAGAGCGCCACGGCAAAGCTGAACTGGTCGGCCCGGGCGTCGGCGACCTGGCCGAGCAGCTGCTCGGGGGCCATGTACGCCGGGGTGCCGAGCACCGCGCCCGCTTCGGTGAGGACGCCACCCGAGTCGACCTTCGCCGCTCGCACCGGCAGCAGCCGCTGCGCGCTCACGCTCGTCTCGGCGCTCACCGGACGCACCAGGCCGAAGTCGGTGACGCGGGGCCGCCCGTCAGGGCCGACGAGCACGTTGTCGGGCTTGAAGTCGCGATGCACGAAGCCCGCGGCGTGGGCGGCGCTCAGGCCCAGTCCGGCGGCGCGGAAGAGCGCGAGGATCTCGCGGCGGGTGCGCGGCTGCTTCGCGAGGAAGTCGCGCAGGGTAGAGCCGTCCACCAGCTCCATGGCGATGAAGACCCGGCCTTCCCAGGTGCCCACGTCGTGCACGGTGATCACGTTGGGGTGCAGCACCTTCGCCATCGCCTGCGCTTCCCGCAGCAACCGCGCGGTGGCCTCGGTGCCTCCCTCGAGCTCCTGGCGGACCAGCTTGATGGCGACCTTGCGATCGAGCTCGGGGTCGAAGGCCGAGTACACGACGCCCATGCCGCC
Source organism: Myxococcales bacterium (assembly GCA_009885595.1). GTDB lineage: Bacteria > Myxococcota > Myxococcia > Myxococcales > Myxococcaceae > Archangium_A. Next base: position 16,342 of record VFKJ01000104.1, read on the forward strand.
CCGCCCCAGCACGTCGATCACCAGGTAGCGCCCCAGCGCGGCGCCGCGTCGGAGCTGGTCCGCCGGCGGACCGGGTTGATCACCGGGGATGGTGTCTTCGAGGCCGCGTTCGGCTGGGACTTCGACTGCCATGAGCGCGCAACCGTCCCACAGTCGGCCGCATGAAGTCGCTCGACCCTCTCCGCGACCCTAAAAGGAGGCCTACTAATCGCGGCTTCCAGCGCCCGCTGAGCCCCTCATCATCGTGGTAGCAGGGCCCCGCTTCGCAGCGCAGTCACGCGGCAAGGGAGGCTCGATGGGTTCGATGATCGTCGCCAGGAGCGGTACTGAGCAGCACCACGCACTTCAGACCCTGCCAGGCGACGAAGTTCGCCAGGTGATGTGGCGCTTCGAAGAACGCTACGACCTGCAGATGCTGGTGCAGGCCGCGCGCTCCGCGGCCCGCGGGCCGGTGGCGCGGCTGGTGGCCGAGGGAGCGCGCAACTCCCACGACTGGACCGATCAGAAGGGCGCGATGCTCGCGGTCTTCGACGAGGCCGGGCTCACCTCGCTGGGCGCCGACCCCGAGCACGGCGGGCTGATCGACGGCCCCAAGAACCTCGCCCTCGCGCTGGCCGCCTTCGAGATGGCCTGGGTCGACGGCGGCGCCGCCACGGGCGGCATGGCCGGGCACCTGGCGCTGGCGCCGATCCACGAGCGGGGCACGCCTGAGCAGAAGCAGCTGTACGCCTCGCGCACCATGCCGCTGAAGCCGGGCGAAGACCGCAAGGTCTGGCGCGGCGCCTTCGCGCTCACCGAGCCGCTGCCCTACGTGGGCGTCGACACCAACACGCTCTCCGGGAAGCTGAGCGTGTCGGCGTGGGAGAAGGACCAGCAGCCGATGCTGCAGGTGGAGAAGCGCGGCCGCTTCATCACCAACATGGGCTTCGCCAACTTCGTCACCGCCGCGGTGGGCTCGGGCGATCCGCGCATCAAGGGCAGCTGCATGGTGATCCTCGAAGACGGCGACCCCGGCACCTTCGATCGCGGCGCGCCCACGCGGAAGCTGGTGCACCAGCTCTCCTCGACCAACGATCCCGTGTTCAGCCTCAAGGTGCCCGCCGATCGCATCGTGGGCGGCTACACCGTCAAGGACGGCGTCATCATCCCCAACTTCGATCACAGCGAGGTGATCGCCGCGGTCTTCCGCCGCACCCGGGTGACGGTCGGCCTGATGACCGCCGCCAAGCTCCTCTCCGTGGTGGAGCCCATCATCCGCTACGGGCGCGGCCGTTTCCGCGGCGGAGAGATGGGCAC